>NZ_MEFH01000061.1:0-108680 GCF_001725095.1 Sphingopyxis sp. SCN 67-31
AGCCAGGCTTGGGCGAAGGCGCCCGCTTCGACCGTCAGTCCGACCTTGGGCAGGTTGCCGCCGACGGCTTCGGGCTTGCGCTTGCGGATTATGCTGGCGGTCGGGCCGAAGTCGAATTTCTTGTCGTCGACAAGGTCGAAGCCAAAGCTCTGGTCGGGGGCCTCGAAGGCGAAATCCTCGCCAGGCTTCGCGCGCGAGAGGTCGACGAAGGGGCCGAGGACGAGCTTTTTGGATCCGGGGGTTTCGGGCCAGAATTGCGGCCCGGCGAAGACGCGGGTGCGCTTGCCGGTCGTTTCGCCTTCGTCCTGCGCGGTGGCCGGGACGGCGGTGAGCGCGGTGGCCGCGGCCAGGCAGAGCGAGAGAGGCGCGCGCAGGGCGCGGGACGCGTGGGGAGGCATGACGAACTCCTTGTTGTTCCGCGATCAAATGCCCCGCGGGCGCGTTTCGTTCCGCGCCGGCCGCCGCGCCGTCAAAGCGGCGACCAAGCGCCTTCGTCGTCGGCGTCGTCGCGATGGTCGGCCGCGGGCGCAACCGGGCCGATGGCTTCGAGCAATTTGTCGAGCACCGCACCGACGCCTTCGCCGCTGGCGCCCGACAGCGCCATGACCGGATAGCCGCTTGCTTCTTCAAGCTCGGCCTTGAGCGCGGCGATCAATTCCTCGTCGAGCGTATCGACCTTGTTGAGCGCGACGACGACCGGCTTGTCGGTCAACCCCGCGCCATAGGCGTCGAGTTCGTCGCGCACGATGTGATAGCTGGTCGCGACATCGGCATCATTGGCATCGACCAGATGCAGCAGCACGCGGCAGCGTTCGATATGCCCCAGAAAACGGTCGCCGATCCCCGCGCCATCGGCGGCGCCTTCGATCAGGCCGGGAATATCGGCGATGACGAATTCGCGCCCCTTGTGGCTGACGACGCCGAGTTGCGGCCGCGTCGTCGTAAAGGCATAGGCGCCGACCTTGGCCTGCGCGTTGGAGACGGCGTTGATGAAGGTCGACTTGCCGGCATTGGGCAGCCCGACCAGACCCGCATCGGCGAGCAGCTTCAAGCGCAGCCACACCCACATTTCCTCGCCCGGCCAGCCGGGGCCGTGCTGACGCGGCGCGCGATTGGTCGAGCTTTTGTAGCTCGCATTGCCGCGCCCGCCGTCGCCGCCGCGCAGAAAGACGATGCGCTCGCCCTCCTTGGTCAGATCGGCGAGCAGGCTGCGATCTTCGTCATCGGCCAGAATCTGCGTGCCGATCGGCACCTGGATGACCAGATCGTCGCCGCCCGCGCCGGTGCGATCGCGGCCGGCCCCGGGGGTGCCGCGGCGGGCCTTGAAATGCTGGGTATAGCGAAAGTCGATCAGCGTGTTGAGTCCGCTCACCGCCTCGAACACGATGTCGCCGCCCTTGCCGCCGTTGCCGCCGTCGGGGCCGCCATATTCGACATATTTCTCACGGCGAAACGAAACGGCGCCGGGGCCGCCGTCGCCGGACTTCACGAAAATCTTTGCCTGATCGAGGAAATGCATCGGCGCTCTTTAGGGCGAAGGGGCGCATTTGGCTAGGTCGCGATGGCGTCGCTCAACATGCCGCTGCCTTTGCCGCGCGCCGCGTTATTTTCCGGCCTATCGCGACGCCCAATAATCGAACGCGATCTGTTGCTGTTCGCGGATGAAACGCGCCGCGGCGGCGCCTTCCCACGGGCCGTCGTAGCCGAGCAACAGCGCAGTGCCGCCGACCCACCAGCCTTGACCGGGCAGCCGGTCGCTCTCGCGCACCACAAGCACGGCGAGATCGGGTTCGCCATCGAGCGCGCACAGCCGGTCGACCTCGCCCAGCGTCTTGCACAGCGCGCGCATCTTGGGCCGCGTGAAGCGGAAACCCAGGTCGCCGAGTATTTCGGAATAGCTGACGCTGCGTCCGTCGCGCGCCGCGGCGGTCAGGATCGCGCGAATGCGCGGCGCATCGCCCAGCGCGCCGGCATCGGCGGCGGCCGCTTCGCCGCCTAGCCCCTGGTCTTTGGCGGCCATGGGAAAAAGCCCGAGGTGCGCTGGACATAGTCGGCATAGCCGGGACGCGTCTTGTGCAGGCCCTTTTCCAGCAGCGCCTTGCCCGACCAGCGCGTCAGGGTGAAGGTCAGGAAGATGGGACCGATAACGCTCGCGACGGCGGCCCACAGCCCGATGTCGGCAGCGATCAGCCAGATGCCCCACCAGGTCAGCGCATCGCCGAAATAATTGGGGTGCCGCGTATACCGCCACAGGCCGGTGTCGAGCACCTTGCCCTTGTTCGCCGGATTCTTGCGAAAGGCATCGAGCTGCGCGTCGCCGATGCTTTCGAAAGCGATGCCGGTGAGCGCCGCGGCAACGCCCGCCCAGCCGATGACGCCCAGCGAGGGTGGCGGAAATGCGCCGCCCATGCGGATCAAGCCAATTAGACCTTCAGCCGGCTTTGAATTCACTGCGCTGGCCCACATGCCGATCTGCGCGGGGAGGCAGGTGAGGAACAGGAGCGGCGCTTGCGTCAGAAAGACGGTGAGGAGCGCCGTCTGCGCCCAGCTCCAGCCGCGGCGTTCCATCGTCCGCGCCATGATCCGTGTGTAGCGTGGGTCTTCGCCATGCGCGCGCCAGCGCACGAAGAGATGGATCGACAGGCGCAGCCCCCACAGGGTCGTGAGCGCGAGGATCGCCGCCGCGTGCACGCCTTCGATACCGACCTGCGCCGCGCTTGCGAGTGCCAGCAGCACCATGCCGAAAGCCCAGAAGGCATCGATGAACGAGACGTCGCGGATCGCCACCGCGATACCCCAGAGGATGAGGATCGCCGCGATCAGTGCCGCGAAATTGATCGCCAGAAGCGTCACTATGTCGGTCATCGGCCCGGTGCCTCCTCGCCCTGTGCCTCCACGCCCTGCACCTCCTCGTCGCGGCCGACGATGTCGTCGATCGACCGGACGGCGCGTTCGGGTATTTTCGGAATACAGCTTTTATAGACGTCGAACACCTTCATCATGTCGGCCCGGAAATCGCCCGTCGGCCAGATCAGCGGCCCCAGGCCGCCGGTCTTGGTGCCATAATCCATCAGGCCGACGACCATCGGCACCTTCGCGGCGAGCGCAATCTGGTAAAAGCCGGTACGCCATTTCTTCGCCTTGCCCCGCGTCCCTTCGGGCGCGACGGTCAGCATGAACTCGCGCCGCCGCGCAAATTCCTGCACCATCTGCTGCACGACATTGCTGCTGTTCCGGCGATCGACGGCAATCCCGCCCATCTGCCGCATGAAGCCGCCGAGCGGCCATTTGAACAGCGACAGCTTGCCCATGAAATGGGCGCGCACGCCTAGGTCGGCGGTCAGGCCGAGATAGTTGACGAAATCCCAGTTGCTGGTGTGCGGCGCGGCGATGATGATGAAGCGGCGCGGTTCGGGCACCTCGCCCACCGCGGTCCAGCCGCGCAGCCGGTACAGCAACAGCAGCAGGCGGCGCACCGCGCGCGCGACCGGCCCGGGCTGATCGTCTTCGATCGGCGTCACGTCTCTCTCCCCATCCTTAGGGTCAGGACCCATTAATTCCGCGATCGAGGTTTGAAGCGATTTTGCTCAGGGCGAGGAGAAAAGGCGAAGGAATATGAATATATTTCAAGTCTTTTCGACGACGCCATGGGCAAAATCGGTCAAATCCCGCAGGGACGCCGAAATGGCTTCGATCTCAGGCCCGCGCGGCCTTGCGGGTAGCGATGCTACCCGCTGCATCCGCCCAAGCCCGATATCTTCGCCATTTCGACGCCTCGAACGCGGAATTAATGGATCCTGACCCTAAGGCTGCCGCCGCCTCAGTCCTTCACCTCATAGCCGAAGGCCTTGCGCGCCAGCTTGACCACCGCGGGATCGCGTTCGGGCGGCGTCATCGGCACCGCGGCCTCCAGCCGCTCGGCGACATGCGTCAGCGCGGCGATGCGCGCCGCCTTCTTGTTGTTGCCGTCGATCACCTTCCACGGCGCCCAGCGCGTGTCGGTCTGCTGGAACATCTCCTCGATCGCGGCGAGATAGTCCTGGCGCTTGGCCCGGTTGCGATAATCCTCGCCCCCCGTCTTCCACCGCTTCCACGGATCGTCGAGGCGGTCGGCGAAACGCCGGTCCTGTTCCTCCTGCGTGACGTGGACGAACAGTTTGACGAGGTTGGTCGCCGATCCGGTCAGCTGCGCCTCGAACTCGTTGATCTCGTCATAGCCCTTGCGCCACTCGGCCTCGGTCGCGAAACCCTCGACGCGTTCGACAAGGACGCGCCCGTACCAACTGCGGTCGAAGACGCAGATTTCGCGGTTTCCGGGCAGGCGCGTCCAGAAGCGCCACAGGAAATGCCGCGCCTTTTCCGCATCGTTCGGCGCGCCGATCGGCCAGACCTCGTAGAAGCGCGGGTCGAGCGAGGCGGTCATCCGCTGGATGATCCCGCCCTTGCCCGCCGCGTCCCAGCCTTCGAGCATGATGACGCTGCGCTGGCCATAGGCGATATGCGCGGCCTGGATGCGTTCGAGCCGGTCCTGCAGCGCGGCGAGGTCCTTGCCATAATCGCCCTCGTATCGGGCGCCGGTTTCATGATCGGAGAGCGAGATGGTCATGCCGCCACCCTAGCCCAGCCCGACGCGCGCGACCAAGGGGGTGATCGCATATGTCGCTATCTGATACAGCCGCGGACGCCTTTCCCGAGCGGTCAGATCAGTCCGGCGAGCAGGTCCGCGACGCGCCCGGGCACTTCCATCGGGATGAAATGGCTGTTCTGAGCCCACAGCTCGTCGCGCACCGCGCCGAGGTGCGGGCCGAGTTCGGTCCATGTCGGGCTTTGCGAGAAATCAAGCGCGCCGTCGCGCGTTCCCGCCGGGGCGCGGATCAGCGTGACAGACGCCGCGAGGGCGCCGAGCCACGCATGGGGATCGTTCCGCAGCGCATTCTGATACATCGACGCTTCCAGCGCCGGCGGGCACGCCAGCTCAAACCCCTCGCCCGAAGCGGCCGGAAGCAGCCCGTGGGCGCAATAATCGGCGAGCACCCGCGGGTCCCACCGGCTGTAGGGCAGGCGATCGGCGAAGCGCGCGCGCATCTCGTCCGCATCCGCCCACTGGTTGCGGCGGCGCGACACCGGAAATTCGGCCGGATCGGGCACCGGCGCATCGCCGCCGCCGGCATAGAGTTCCGGCGCCATGATCACTGGATCGATCAGGACGAGATGGCGAAAGGCCTCGCGCCGCTCGGCGGCAAGGCGGGTGAGGACATAGCCGCCCATGCTGTGGCCGCAGCCGACGAGCGGCCGCCCGGCAAAGCGGTCGACCAGCGGCAGCAGCGCCGCGGCATTGCCGGTCCAGTCGGACAGCGACGCCGGCCGAAAGCTGCGTCCATGGCCACGATGATCGGGCGCGACGACATGCGTGCCGGACGGCAGCGCCGCGACCACCCGGTCCCAGCACCGCGCATGAAAACCCGTCGCGTGGAGCAGGAGCAGCGTCGCCCCTTCCCCCGGCTGCCCCCATTCGAACCAGCAGATGTCGCCGTCCGGCGTGGCGAGGCTGTGCGTGGCGGGACCCTGCTCCGTCATTTCGCCGCCTCGATGCAAGGAACACCATAAAGCGCCATCTGCCGGTCGCTCGTCACGACCATCAACCGCTCCCGCTCCGCCTGCGCCAGAATCAGATGATCGAACGGGTCGCCGTGATGAAAGGCGAGCGTATCGAGCGCGCGGATATGCTCCGCCGTCACGGGCAACAAGTCGATGCGTTGATCGTCAAGCAGCTCGGCGAAATGGCTTCCCGATTGCGCCAATTTGCCGACCCACCATTTTATCGTGATTTCCCAAAGCGACACGATACTGACCAGCACGTCATTGTCCGCATCGGCGATCAACGCGCGCGACACGGGGCCGAGGTGCGGCGAATCCTCCAGCCACCAGATCAGCGCATGGGTGTCGAGCAGCAGCCTCATTTATACCAGTTGCGCGCGGCCTCGGTATCTTCGCCATAGAGGGCGTCGAGGAAGCCTTCGGGCCATTCGTCGAAATGGTCGGCGACCCCGGTCTTCCCCCGCAGCGCCCCCGGCTGCCGCGGCTTGGCGTTCCGCGGCGCGGGCTTGATCGTCGGCGGGCCGGCCGCATAAGCGGGCGCGGCGGTAAAGGGCATGGGCATTTCCCGCACTCCGGCTTCGGGCGACGGCGCATCGGCCAATTGCCGCAGATAATCCTTCACCAGCGCCGACAGCGACGTCCCCAGTTCCGCCGCGCGAATACGCGCGCGGCGATGCGTTTCGTCGTCGAGGGCGATAGTGACATTCTTCATGTGAAACTGCGTATCACAGTTTCACAACCATCGCAAGAAAAAGCCCGAACGGAGCGTGTCCGTCAGCCCTTCGGCCCGTCCACCAGCCGGATATGAAGTTCGCGAAGCTGCTTTTCGGTGACCGGCGCGGGGGCGCCCATCATCAGGTCCTCGGCCTTCTGGTTCATCGGGAAGACGACGACCTCGCGGATGTTCGGTTCGTCGGCGAGCAACATCACGATGCGGTCGACCCCCGGCGCCGACCCGCCGTGCGGCGGTGCGCCGAACTTGAAGGCGTTGATCATGCCGCTGAAATTGGCATCGACGTCGGCCTGCGAATAGCCGGCGATCTCGAACGCCTTGTACATGATGTCGGGGCGATGGTTCCGGATCGCGCCCGACGACAGTTCGACGCCGTTGCAGACGATGTCATATTGCCAGGCGAGGATATCGAGCGGGTCCTTGGTCTCCAGCGCCTCCAGCTCGCCCTGCGGCATGCTGAACGGGTTGTGGCTGAAATCGATCTTGCCCGTGTCCTCGTCGGCCTCGAACATCGGGAAATCGACGATCCAGCACAGGTCGAAGCGGTTCTGGTCGATCAGGCCCAGCTGTTCGGCGACGCGCGTGCGCGCGAGGCCCGCGAGCTTCGCCGCGACGGCTTCCTTGCCCGCCGCGAAGAACAGGCCGTCGTCGGGACCGAGGCCGAGTTCGGCGGCGAGCGCGTCCATCTTGTCCGGTCCGTGGTTCTTGGCGATCGGGCCGCCCCATTCGCCGCCCTTGCGCGTCGCATAGCCGAGCCCCGCAAAGCCTTCGCCCTGCGCCCAGGCGTTCATGTCGTCGAAGAATTTACGGCTCTTTTCCGCCGTCCCCGGCGCCGGCACCGCGCGCACCACGTCGCCCGCCGCGACGATGTCGGCGAAGCGGCCGAAGCCCGATCCGGTGAAATGCGCCGACACGTCGGTGATGATCAGCGGGTTGCGCAGGTCGGGCTTGTCATTGCCGTATTTCAGCATCGATTCGCGGTAGGGAATGCGCGGGAAGCTGCCCGCCGGGGTCACCGACCGGCCGTTCGCATATTCCTCGAACACGCCAGCAAGGACGGGTTCGATCGCATTGAAAACATCGTCCTGCGTGACGAAGCTCATCTCGAAATCGAGCTGATAGAATTCGCCGGGCGAGCGGTCGGCGCGCGCATCCTCGTCGCGGAAGCAGGGCGCGATCTGGAAATAGCGGTCGAAACCCGCGACCATCAGCAGCTGCTTGAACATCTGCGGCGCCTGCGGCAGCGCATAGAATTTGCCGGGGTGGACGCGGCTCGGCACCAGATAGTCGCGCGCGCCCTCGGGCGACGAGGCGGTGAGGATCGGGGTCTGATATTCGGTGAACCCCTGCTCGACCATGCGGCGGCGCAAGGAAGCGATAACGTTCGCGCGCAGCAGGATATTGGCGTGCAGCCGTTCGCGGCGCAGGTCGAGGAAGCGGTATTTCAGGCGGATATCCTCGGGATATTCCTGCTCGCCCGCGACCGGCAGCGGCAGTTCGGCGGCGGCCGACTGCACCGCGACGTCGCGCGCGCGCACCTCGATCTCGCCGGTGGGCAGGTTCGCATTCACCGTCTCGGCCGAGCGCGCGACGACGTCGCCGGTGATCGTGACCACGCTTTCGGCGCGCAGTCCGTCGAGCGTCGCGAAGGCCGGGTCGCTGCTGTCGGCGACGATCTGCGTCAGGCCGTAATGATCGCGCAGGTCGACGAACAACAGCCCGCCATGGTCGCGCTTGCGGTGCACCCAGCCCGACAGGCGGACCGTCTGGCCGACGTCCTGACTGCGAAGCTGGCCGCAGTTATGGGTGCGATAGGCGTGCATTTTCGTGTCTTTCAAAGGCTGGAGAGACGCGCTCCGGAAACGCGCCGACATGGCCGCGCCTAAGGCAATGCGGCGCGCCATTTGTCAAGGGCGGGCTGGGAAATGGGTTCGAGGCGAGCGGGGATAGGGGAAAGAAAAAATGCGCGCAGAGGCGCAGAGACCGCAGAGATTTCGGGTTCACGCGGAGGCGCGGAGGCGCGGAGAAAGTCAGACCGATAGGCCCTTCCTTTTCCTGACCTCGATTTCATCGCGAAGCTGGCGAGAGAAAAGCCGCTTCGCGGCAAGCGCTGCCTCTCCGCGCCTCCGCGTCTCCGCGTGAATTTCATTCTTTCCTCCTCTGCGGTCTCTGCGCCTCTGCGCGAATCTCCACTCTCCCCGCCGCAGCGCACGAACCGCACCGCCACCAATTTTTCCTGCCCGTCGCGGAAAAGTCGCGGTATAGGCGCCCCATGCAAATCCATCCGTTGATCGAGTCCAGCGCGGCGCTCCTTGAATTTGTCGACCTCATCAAAGACAGCGATTTCATCGCGGTCGATACCGAGTTCATGCGCGAGAATACCTTCTGGCCCGAACTGTGCCTGATCCAGATCGCGGACAGCAACCATGCCGCGGCGATCGACCCGATGGCGCCGGACATCGACCTGCAGCCGCTGCTCGACCTGCTCGTCGACAATGAGGACGTGCTCAAGGTCTTCCATGCCGGGGGGCAGGATGTCGAAATCATCTTCAACCTGACCGGCAAGACGCCGCATTCGATCTTCGACACGCAGATCGGCCAGATGGCGCTCGGTCAGGCCGAGCAGGTCGGCTATTCGAACCTGGTCGAGGCGTGGCTGGGGGTGCAACTCGACAAGGGCGCGCGTTTCACCGACTGGAGCCGCCGGCCGCTCGACAAGCGCCAGATCGACTATGCGATCGGCGACGTCACCCATCTCGCCAAGATCTTCCCGATGATGCTGAAGAAGCTGGTGAAGACCGGCCGCGGGCACTGGCTCGACGAAGAGATGGAAAAGCTCGCCGACCCGGCACACTACAGCGTCGATCCGGACAAGGCGTGGCTGCGGATCAAGGCGCCGACGCGCAAACCCGAGGTGCTCGGCCGGCTCAAGGCGCTGGCGGCGTGGCGCGAACGCGAGGCGCGGAACAAGAATTTGCCGCGCGGCCGCATCGTCAAGGACGAGACGCTCGCCGACCTCGCCGCGCACCCGCCGAAGGATCAGGATGGGCTGGGCCGAGTGCGCGGCCTGTCGGCGACGTGGAAATCGAACGATATCGGCGGGCGGCTGATGGAAGCGCTCGCCGGTGCGCAGCCGCTGGCGAAGGAAGACATGCCCGACCGCGCCCCGCGCGGGCCGGGGCTGGGCAAGGAGGGCGCGCTCGTCGCCGACCTGCTCAAGCTGCTGCTCAAGATCCGCTCGCGCGAACTCAATGTCGCGGCGCGGCTGATCGCGCGCAGCGACGATCTGGAAGCGCTCGCCGCCGGGCGCCGCGACGGCATCGCGATGATGCAGGGCTGGCGCTACGAGGTGTTCGGCCAGGCGGCGCTCGATCTGGTCGAGGGACGGATGGGTTTCGCCGTCCGGGGCGGTAAGCTGGTGATGAGCGAGATCGAGCCGGCGGCGGCCGACGCCTGACGACCGAGTTTGTTCCCCGGCGAAAGCCGGGGTCCAGAAAGTGCAGCGCTACCTCGCATGGACCCCGGCTTTCGCCGGGGAACAGTTCGTCGACGTGGCATAGTTGCCAACCTTAAGCGGCGATGCGCGCTAAAGCAGCACCAGTTCGGGCTTGGCGCCCAGCGCCTGGCCCAGCGCGCGCAGGCGGCGATCGACCGCCTCGCCCGCCAGATGATGCCAGCCGGGATCGAGGCTGAGTTGCAGCTTGCCATCGACGAGCGCGAGCGCGCTGGCCTTCAGCGGCGCTTCGACCCCACCCGTCAGGCGCTGCGCAAGCCGGATCGCAAGACCCCATTGCCGCGCGCGCTCGACCCGCTCCGCCGCGACCAGGCTGTCCATCGGGGGGAAATCCTCGTCGGCGCCGCCGAATCCGGCATGGAGCGCGCGCGCGAGCAGGATGCGGCCCGGAATATCGATGCTGCGCCAGTTGCCATGCAGGCCGATCTCGGTGCTCCGTTCGGCGCGGAAATCGGGGTTCGCCGACCAGGCGACGTCGCTCAGCAGGCTCGCGGCGAGCCGGATGCGGGCGTCGGCGGGGGTTTCGCTCGCGAACAGCGGCGCGATCCAGTCGGCGATCGTCCGGCCGTGCGATCCGAAGCGCGCGAGGCGGCGCCCCTCGAATTCGGCGGCGGCGATCAGCGGGTCCTGCGCGCGCGTCGCGGGATCGAGCGCCTGATAGAGCAGGCCCTCGCGCAGCCCCGATGAGGAGACCGTCATCTGCGGCGCGTCGATGATATCGACGAGCGTCGCCAGCAGCATCGTCGCGTCGGGCAGCGCCGCGGCGCGGTTCGACGCCATGCCCGGGATCGCGCGCAATTCCTCGAAGCTCATCCGCTTCGTCGCGCGGATCAGGCGGCGCAGCGCCGTGCGCGGGATCACGTGATGATCGAGCACGGGCAGCGGATAGCGCGTCAGTTCGAAATCCAGACGCGCCAGCGCGCGCCACGAACCGCCGACCAGATAGAGCGGCAGCCCGGCCATGTCGCCCGGCCAGCCCGCCGCTTTCAGCAGCTGGCGCACCGCGCGGTCGAACGCCTGCTGCCCCTGCCCGCGCAGCGCCGGCAGGCGCAGCACGCCGAGCGGAAAGGAGGCGCGGCGCCCGACCGCGCCGTCGGCGACCTCGGCCAGTTCCAAGCTGCCGCCGCCGAGGTCGACCGCGATGCCGTGCGCATCGGGAATGGCCGCCAGCACGCCGCAGCCCGCCGCCTCCGCTTCCTCGGCACCCGACAGCAGGCGGATTTCGAGCCCGGCCTCGGCCGCGCCGGCCATGAAGTCCGCGCCGTTGGTCGCGTCGCGCACCGCGGCGGTCGCGACGCATTGCAGGTCGCCCACCTCCATCTGGCGCGCGAGCAGCGCGTAGCGGCGCAGCGCGGCGAGACCTCGCTCCGCATCCTCGGGCGCGATCGCGCCGTCGATCGCCAGGCCGCGCCCGAGCCCGGCCGGTACCTTTTCGTTGAAGATCACCGCGGGCGCGCGCGCCGCCCCTTCGTAGACGACGAGACGGACCGAGTTCGAACCGATGTCGATGACCGCAGAGCGGAGGACGGGCAAGAGGTCAGTCCCCGCGCAGATGGACGTCGAGCGTCGGGACGTCGTGGCGCTTGTGGAGCGCGGTGCCGCGTCCCGAAAGCGACGGGTTGTTCATGAAATAATGATGCAGGTTGAACGGCTTGTCGCCCGGAACCAGACGCACATAGGTGCCGTCGGGCTGAAGCACCCAGCTTTGTTCGTTGTCGATCAGGTTCGCGACCAGCACCTGGTCGAGGATCTGGTCGTGCACGGTCGGATTCTCGATCGGGATCATATATTCGACGCGCCGGTCGAAGTTGCGCGGCATCCAGTCGGCGCTGGAAATATAGAGCTTCGCGCCGCTGTGCGGCAGGCGCGCGCCATTGGCGAAGGCCCAGATGCGGCTGTGTTCGAGGAAGCGGCCGACCACCGACTTGACGCGAATCCTCTCCGACAGGCCGGGCACGCCGGGACGCAGACAGCAGATGCCGCGCACGACGAGCTCGATCGGCGCGCCCGCCGCGCTCGCTTCGTAAAGCTTGTCGATGATGTCGGGGTCGACGAGGCTGTTCATCTTCGCCCACAGGCCCGACGGGCGCCCCGCTTTCGCCGCCGCGATTTCCGCGTCGATCAGCTCGCTGAGGTGCCGGCGCATGTTGAGCGGCGACATCGTCACCATTTCCAGCCGCCCGGGTTCGACGTAGCCGGTGATGTAATTGAACAGCTGCGCGGCATCGCGACCGGCGCGCGGATCGGCGGTGAAGAAGCTGAGGTCGGTGTAGATGCGCGCGGTGACCGGATGATAATTGCCGGTGCCGAAGTGGCAATAGGTGCGATACCCCTGCCCTTCGCGGCGTACGACCATCGAAATCTTGGCGTGGGTCTTCCACTCGATGAAGCCGTAGACGACCTGCACCCCGGCGCGTTCGAGCTGGTTCGCCCACAGCAGGTTCTGCTCTTCGTCGAAGCGGGCCTTCAACTCGACGATCGCCGTCACCGACTTACCCGCCTCCGCCGCCTCGATCAGGGCGCGGATGACCGGCGACTGGTTGCCGGCGCGGTAGAGCGTCTGCTTGATCGCGACGACGTCGGGGTCCGCCGCCGCCTGGCGCAGGAAGGACAGGACGACGTCGAAGCTTTCATAGGGATGGTGGACGACGATGTCCTTGCTGCGGATCGCAGCGAAGCAGTCGCCGCCATGTTCGCGGATGCGTTCGGGAAAGCGCGGCGAATAGGCCGGGAACTTGAGGTCGGGCCGGTCGATCTCGACCAGCGCGGACAGCGCCGCGAGGCCGACGAAGCCGCCGATCTTGGCGATCGTCGCCTCGTGCCCCTGAATGCCGTCGCCGAGCACCGCCGCCAGTTCCTCGGTCATGTCGGCGCCGAATTCGAGCAGGATCACGCGGCCGCGGCGACGGCGACGGATCGCGGTGCGGAACAGGCGGACGAGGTCCTCCGCCTCTTCCTCTATCTCGATATCGCTGTCGCGAATGATGCGGAACACCCCGCGCGAGCGGACGGTGAAGCCGGGGAACAGCAGGTCGGCGAAGATCTTGACCAGATATTCGACCGGCACGACGGCGCTCGCCTCGCCCGGGAGCGACACGAAACGCGGCAGCGACGGCGGAATCATCACCAGTTCGCGCACCGTCTCGCCATCCGCCTTGCGCTGGAGATCGAAGATCACGCCCAGCCCGCGATTGGGAATGAAGGGAAAAGGATGCGCCGGGTCGAGCACCTGCGGGGTCAGGATCGGGAAGATCTGGTCGATGAAATAGGGGCGCAGCGCAGCGCGCAGCGCCTCCGGGTCCGAATCGGAACCGTGGACGACGATCCCCTGTTCGGCCAGCAGCCGATGGAGAAGCTGCCATTCGCTCTGCTGCTGATCGACGAGGCGCTTCACCTCGGCCTCGATTTCGGCGAGTTGCTGCCCCGGCGAGCGGCCGTCGGCGGACGGGTCGTCGATCCCCTGAAGCTGCTGCCCCTTCAGCCCCGCGACGCGGACCATGAAGAATTCGTCGAGGTTGCTGCCGGAGATCGACAGGAAGCGCAGGCGTTCGAGCAGCGGATGCGCGGGGTTGCGCGCCTCCTCCATCACCCGCCGGTTGAAGGCGAGCCACGACAGTTCGCGGTTGAAGAAGCGTTCGGGGCCGAAGCGGGGCGGCGCCGGATCGGCGTCATTTTCGGCGCGAAGAGGGCCTGCAGCTATCGACATGTGGCGTCATCCTGCCTTTCGAGCAAATCGGGATCGATCAGCCCCTGTGACAGTAATGTTTCACGCGTAAGACGAATGCCGATGCGGCGTCTTTTTTCGAGCGAGGCCGCGTCCAGCGCGGCGACGATGCGGTGGATCATCGCATAGCTGCGCTCCATCCGCGGTACGATGTAGGAGGGAACCTCGGGCGCGATCGCCAGTCCGCGCCGCGCGAACAGGGCCTCGATCAGGTCGCGCGCCAGGCAGTCGTCGGGCTCGCCGATCGTCAGCACCGGCACCGCGCGCAGCCGCGACGCGAGGTCGGGAAGCGCGATCCCCCAGTCGGCCGGCAACGCATCGGCGATGATCAGCAGCGGCGTCCCCGACGCCTGCGCCGCGTTCCAGGCGTGGAACAGCGCCTCTTCCGAAACGCTGTCGTGCCCGTCGATGACGCGGCCGCCGGTCTCGCGTGCGAACAGGCGCCCCATCAGGCTGCGGCCCGAACCGCGCGGCCCGGTGAGCACGGCGGTCCGCACCGGCCAGGTCGCGACGTGGCGCAGGTAGCGCACCGCGTCGGCATTGCTCGTCCCGACGATCAGCGGGCCGTCGTTGGCGCCGCCAGCGCTCCAGTCGAGCGGCAGCGCGATCTGTCCCGTGGATACCGCCATCAGCGGCTGATCCTGAGCTGCCCGCCGCCTTCCTGCACCTTGAAGCCGCGCGCGGCGAGCGCCGCCTTGAGCGTGCCGAGGTCGCCGCGGAAGGTCACGCGCATCACCGACGTGCCGCCGAGCGCGAGGCTGGTGGTCGAGGCCGACTGGACCCCGGCGATGGCGCCGACCGCGCGCTCGGTCGCCGAAACCGATTCGACATCGGGCGACACATATTGGACGGTGAAGCTCTGGACGCCCGCGGGCGGCGTCGCCGAAACGCTGGCGTCGGTTTCGACGGGCAGCGTGTCGTCGCCGGCCGCATCCTCCGGCAGGTCGACCTTCTCGACCGGCTTTTCGAGGACCAGATAGGTGTCGGTCCGCAGGACGCCGGCGGCCAGCGCATTGGTATAGATGGCATCCATGCGCGCGACCGCCTTTTCCATCATGTCGGGCAGCGCGGCGGGGCTCGGCCCCGTCATGGTGAAGCTGTCGATCAGCTTGTCGTCGGGGCCGAAGCGCGCGGTGAAATAGCCTTTGATCGGTCCGCCGGGATAGCTGTATTCGACGCGTGCGATCGGCATCAGCACGTCGGCGGCGCCATATTGGTCGAGGATCACCCGCCACCAGACGCGCCCCCGCCGCCCCGTCTGCCCGGCGTTGAGCAGCAGCGTATCGGCGCCGGTGCCCGCGGTGCGGACATAGTCGATCGCGCTCTGCCCCGTATTATATTCGGCCCAGGCGCGCTGCCACGCGCTGCGCTGTTCGAACACCTGCGCGATGCCGTCGACCGAATAGACGGGGATGACGAGCAGCGGCGGCGAGCGCAGCGTCCGGCCGCTGACACCCAATATCTGCCCCGCGCGCACGCGATCGAACTGGATGCCCAGCGTGGCGACATAGCGGCGCGGCCCGATCTGTTCCTTTTCGACGACGATCGCGGTGACGATGCCGTCGAGCACCGAATCGCCGAGCGCGGGACCGTCGCTGCCGTTGATCCGGCGATAAAGCTGTTGCCACCCCTTGCGCTGTGCCTCGCGCCATCCTTTTTCGCGCGCCTCGTCGGCATTGGCGCCGACGACGTCGACGGTGATTCCGCTGGCGAGGAAATCGCCGCTGCTGTTGATCGGGGTGATGCCGCGATTGCCGCGACTGATCTGCCCCTCGACGAGGCCGGCGACCAGAATCGCCAGCAACAGCGCGGCGAACGCGGCCCAGCGCCAGTCGCGCGGCCAGGAAATCGATCGCGAAAAGCGAGGGAACGGGAGGGAAGCGGCGGAAATCATCTCTACTCTTGGTTCAACCCTCGAAGCCGTTCCGTCCTACCGCCACCACGGCGCCGCAACGGTGATTCCAGCATGCCCTACGCGAAAGCCATGGCCAGCGACAAGGAAATCATGGCATTTGTCGCCGGGAAGAGTTAGGCGCGCGTGCCATGGATTCCAAGCATAACCAACCCGCCTCCTATACCTATGCCCAGGCCGGGGTATCGATCGAGACCGGCAATGCGCTGGTCCGTGCCATCGCTCCGCTCGCCCGTGCGACGCGCCGCCCCGGCGCCGATGCCGATCTGGGCGGCTTCGGCGGCTTTTTCGACCTCAAGGCCGCAGGTTTCAGCGATCCGCTGCTCGTCGCGGCGAACGACGGGGTGGGCACCAAGCTCAAGCTCGCGATCGAATCGGGGCGGCACGAAGGCGTCGGCATCGACCTTGTCGCGATGTGCGCGAACGACCTGATCGTGCAGGGTGCCGAGCCGCTGTTCTTTCTCGACTATTATGCGACCGGCAAGCTCGACAACGATGTCGCGACCGCGGTCGTCGCGAGCATCGCCGAAGGATGCCGGCAGGCAGGATGCGCGCTGATCGGCGGCGAGACCGCCGAGATGCCCGGCATGTATGCCGAAGGCGATTACGATCTCGCGGGTTTCTGCGTCGGCGCGGTCGAGCGCGACCAGGTGCTGACCGCCGACAAGGTCGCGGCGGGCGACGTGATCCTCGGCCTTGCGTCCTCGGGCGTGCATTCGAACGGATTTTCGCTCGTCCGCCGCCTCGCCGCCGACAAGGGATGGAAGCTGGGACGCCCGGCGCTGTTCGATCATGACGTGCTGCTGATCGACGCGCTGATGGCGCCGACGCGCATCTATGTGAAGAGCCTGCTGCCGCTGGTGAAGAGCGGCAAGGTCCACGCGCTCGCGCACATTACCGGCGGCGGGCTGCTCGAGAATATCCCGCGCGTGCTGCCGAAGACGCTGCATGCGCATGTCGATGCCGATGCGTGGGACCAGCCGCGGCTGATGGCTTTCCTGCAGGCACAGGGGAATATTGAGCCCGAGGAAATGGCGCGCACTTTCAACTGCGGGATCGGCATGGCGGTGGTGGTGGCGGAAGCCGACGCCGCCGACGTGACCGCGGCGCTCGAAGCCGCGGGCGAGACGGTGCACCGGATCGGGCATATCGCTGAGGGCGAAAAGGGCTGCACCGTGTCGGGCGGGTCGGAGACGTGGAGCGCGATGGCGGCATGGTCGGCGACGCATCATGGCTGAAATCCTCCCCACGCGTGGGGAGGTGGCAGCCGCGCAGCGGCTGACGGAGGGGGCCATCGTGGCCCGCCTGCGTGGCTTGGGGACGCGAGCCCCCTCCACCGCTTCGCGGTCCCCCTCCCCGCAAGCGGGGAGGATTTGATGACGAAAGCCCGCGTCGCCGTTCTGATCTCCGGCACCGGCACCAACATGGCGGCGCTGCTCTATGCCGCCAAGGCCGACAGTTGCCCGTTCGAGATCGTCCTCGTCGCGAGCAACAATCCCGACGCGCCGGGCCTGACGCTCGCGGCCGCCGAGGGCATCGCGACCTGGGCGCAGTCGCACAAGGGCATGGGCCGCGATGCCTTCGACGCGCTCGTCGATGCGCAGCTTCGCGCCGCGGGGACCGACTATGTCGCGCTCGCGGGCTATATGCGCATCCTGAGCGCCGATTTCGTCGCGCGCTGGGAGGGACGGATGCTCAATATCCATCCCAGCCTGCTTCCCAAATACAAGGGCCTCCATACGCACCAGCAGGCGATCGACGCCGGCGACAGATTCGGCGGATGCAGCGTCCATGTCGTGACCGCGGCGCTCGACGACGGGCCGGTGCTGGCGCAGACACCGGTCGCGATCCTGCCCGGCGATACCGCCGACAGCCTCGCCGCGCGGGTGCTGATCGCCGAGCATCAGCTCTATGCCCCGACCCTCGCCGCCTTCGTGATGCGCGAGGCGACGCCCGACTATTGGCTTGCCCGCGTGCGCGAACTGGCGATGGCGATGCCCGAGGCCGAAGAGACGCTGTCGCACGGCATGCCCTGCTTCGGAATCGTCAAGGGCAAGAAATTCGCCTGGTTCAGCCACGATCACCACGGCGACGGACGCACCGCATTGCTCGTCAAGATCAGCGGCGCCGAGGAGCAGGCGCTACTGATCGAGCAGGACGCGGAGCGGCATTTCCGCCCCGCCTATTTCGGCGATGGCTGGATCGGCATCCGGCTCGATACCGGCGACAACGACTGGGACGACCTCGGCGCCCGGATCGCGCGAAGCTGGCGCGCGGTCGCGCCGAAGAAGCTCGCCGGGCTGATGGCGGTCGCGGACGAATTCTGACGCCGGGCGGATTGCCGCTGGCCTTTTCGGCAAAAGCGGGGTGAATGAAGGGCGATGCGGTCCGACATCGCCTTCGTCCTGACGATCCTGTGGATCGCGGTCTATGCGACCGTGATCGCGCGCATCCTGCTGCGCCCGCAACGCGAGCCCGCCTCGCGCCTCGCCTGGCTGATCGCCGCGATCGCGGTCCCGGTGGTCGGCGTCGTCGCCTATCTGCTGCTCGGCGAAGCACGGATCAGCGCGAAACGGCGCGCGCGATACCGGCAGATCGAGGCGCATCTGCCGCATCCGAGCGAAAAGGCGGCAGCGCGCAGAAAGCTGGCGAAGACGCCTTATGCCGCGCCCTTCGCGCTCGCCGAGACGGTGAACGCCCTGCCCCCGACGCTGGGCAATCGCGCGCATCTGGCCGCCGACGGCAATGCCGCGATCCGCGAGATGGTCGCCGACATCGACGCGGCGAAATCGACCGTTCACCTGTGTTTCTATATCTGGCTCGCCGACAACAACGGCTTTCGCATCAAGGATGCGCTGATCCGCGCCGCGCAGCGCGGGGTGAAGGTGCGCGTGCTGGCCGATGCACTCGGGTCGCGCGGTTTCATCCGATCGGCGCACTGGATCGCGCTGCGCAACGCCGGGGTCGACGCGCGGATCGCGCTGCCGATCGGCGGGCTGGTCTGGACGCTGATCCGCGGCCGCTTCGACCTGCGCAACCACCGCAAGCAGCTTATCGTCGATAACCGCATCGCCTGGTGCGGCAGCCAGAACCTCGCCGATCCCGAGTTCCGCATCAAGTCGCGCTATGCGCCCTGGGTCGACATCATGACGCGATGGGAAGGACCGGTCGTGCGCGACTGCCAGTTCGTCTTCGCCGCCGACTGGGAATCGGAGCATGGCGACGACATCGGCGACCTGCTGGGCGATGCGGCCGAGCCACCCCCCGCCGCCGATCCCGGGATCGCGGCGCAGGTGATCGGCACCGGCCCCAACCTGCCCTATCCCGCGATGACCGCCTGCTTCACCTCGCTGATCCACGCCGCGCGGCGCGAACTGGTGATCACCACCCCCTATTTCGTGCCCGACGAACAGCTGATCTGCGCGCTGCTCGACACCGCGCGGCGCGGCGTCGCGACGACGATGATCCTGCCCCGCCGCAACGACAGCCGGATCGTCGCCAATACCAGCCGGAGCTATTACGAGCCGCTGATCGCGGCGGGCGTGCGCCTTTACGAATTCGGTCCGGGCCTGCTCCACGCCAAGACGATGGTCGTCGATGGCGAGGTGGCGCTGATCGGGTCGGCGAATCTCGACCGGCGCAGCTTCGAACTCAACTTCGAGAATAATATCCTGTTCGCCGACCAGCGTTTCGCCGCCGATATCCGCGCCCGGCAGGATGCCTATCTGGCGCAGTCGACCCCGGTCACGGCGGAGACCATCGCGAATGTCGGCACGGTGCGCCGCCTGTGGCAGAATCTGGTCGCGACGCTCAGCCCGCTGCTGTGACGCGTAAGGAAAAGGCCACCGGATCGCTCCGGCGGCCTTGTCGAATATCGCCGAAGGCCTCGCTCAGCCGACGATTTCTTCGGGCTTGAAGAAGAAGGCGATCTCGATCGCCGCATTCTCGTCGCTGTCGCTGCCGTGGACCGAGTTCGCCTCGATGCTCTCGGCAAAGCTCTTGCGGATCGTACCTTCGGCGGCGTCGGCCGGGTTGGTCGCGCCCATGATGTCGCGGTTGCGCTTCACGGCGTCCTCGCCCTCGAGCACCTGCACGACGACGGGACCAGAGGTCATGAAGGCGACCAGATCGCCGAAGAAGGGGCGTTCCTTGTGGACCGCGTAGAAGCCCTCGGCCTGCTCGCGGGTCATGTGGATGCGCTTCGATGCGACGACGCGCAGCCCGGCGTCTTCGAGCGCCTTGGTGACGGCGCCGGTCAGGTTGCGACGCGTCGCGTCGGGCTTGATGATCGAAAAGGTGCGGGTGACCGCCATGGGGAAAGCTCCTGCCTTGCTGTGTCTGGAATGCGCGCGCCTCTAGCCGCGCTTTTGCCGCACCGCAAGAAAAGAGCGAAAGCCGCGCGAGCCGCGGCGATCAGCCGCCGGTGCTATAGGTGACGGTGCCGTTGACCATATCGCCCGCCTGGGTCGCCGTGACCTGGATCCCCGTCTTGTCCGCGCCTTCCTTTTCGGCGCCCAGCATCAGCGTGTCGCCCGCCTTGACCTCGGTCGTCACCTTCATGCCGGCACCCTCGGCCTGCTTGCGGAAATGGGCGATGACGTCGGCCGCCTTCGCCTTCGCCTCGAAGCTCGCCATGCCGCCGTCGCCGTCCTTGCCCGAGGCGGCGAAGCCCCCGGTCATCTTCGCACCCGGAAAGGGCGCGATGCCCGCCGGCAGCTTCGCATTGGCGGCGCCGCCGCCGAAACGCATCTCGCCGTCCTCGGTCCTGATGCTGATATTGCCCTCTTCGCCGTCGGCGCTGCTGGTGATCTTGTAATCAGTCTTTTCGCCGGTGTCGGGATCGGTGACGGTACCGCTAGCGACCTCGGTCTCGGATTTCGATCCGCAACCCGCCACGAGCAACGCAGCGGCAGCCGCGACACCGAGGGGAAGCGAAGAGAAAAGGCGCGTCGTCATCATGATCCTCCTGCTGGCCGGCAGGCTATCGGACGGATTCCCGCCTGTCACCCCCGGTCGATCGTGACAGACCCTGACGAGCGCGGCGCAGCGTGTCGGTGATGGCCGTCACACGACGGGTCAGGGTCCCTCGGACCAGCGCCCGCGCTCGTCCTGCTTCCAGAAATGAAGCTCCACGCCATCGGCCTTGCCCAGCGCGCGCCACGTCGCGCGGGTATCGTCGATCCGGCTGTTGTCGAACAGCAGGAACACGCGGTCGAAGCCGAGCGCCTCGTCGCGCCACGCGCCATCGGCAAGCGCGACGAGCCGCGCCCCGTTCGCGGGCGCCGTATCGAGCGTCCCCGCCAGCAGGATCGGCTCGATCGCCTCGTCGGGCGATCCGGCGGCGCCGTGCGGCAGGAAACTTGCTGGCTGGAGCGTCCACAGCGCTTCGTCGATCGCCTGCCGCTGCATCGCCGACGCGGCGACCACCAGCAGCCGGTCGCCGCCGTCCAGGATGCGCGCCGCGATCGCGGGAAGCACCCGCTCGACCGGATCGCGGGTCAGCCGATAGAAATCGACGCGGGCCACCTCGGGCTTCAGCCCTCGTGATTGTCGGCGATATAGCGGTCGAGCAACCGCACGCCGTAGCCGGTCGCGCCCTTCGCCCACACCGGGCCGTCCTTGTCGGCCCACGCCATGCCCGCGATATCGAGATGCGCCCAGGCGACGCCTTCGCCGACGAAGCGCTTGAGGAATTGCGCCGCGGTGATCGACCCGGCCTCGCGCGGGCCGATGTTCTTCATGTCGGCGATCGGGCTGTCGAGCAGCTTGTCGTAGGCCGGCGACAGCGGGAAGCGCCACAGCTTGTTGCCGCTCGCTTCGCCCGCTTCGATCAGTTTCGCCGCCAGATCGTCGTCGTTCGCGAACATCCCGGCATATTCATGGCCGAGCGCGATCACCATCGCACCGGTCAGCGTCGCGAGGTCGACGATCACCTTGGGCGAACAGGCCTGCTGGACCCAGGCGATCGCGTCGCACAGCACGAGGCGGCCTTCGGCGTCGGTGTTGAGAACCTCGACCGTCTGGCCCGACAGGGTGGTGACGATATCGCCGGGCCGCTGCGCGTTGCCGTCGGGCATATTTTCGACCAGTCCGATGACGCCGACGACATTCGCCTTCGCCTTGCGCCCGGCGATCGCCTTCATCGCGCCCGCGACCGCGCCGCCGCCGCCCATGTCCCATTTCATCATGTCCATGCCGGGGCCCGGCTTCAGGCTGATGCCGCCGGTGTCGAAGGTGACGCCCTTGCCGACGAAGGCGACCGGCGCATCGCCGGAATTGCCGCCGTTCCAGCGCATCACCAGGAGCCGCGGCGGACGCGTCGAGCCCTGCGCGACGCCGAGCAGCGCGCCCATGCCGAGCGCCTTCATCTGCCGTTCGTCGAGCACCTCGATCTCGACGCCGAGGTCGGAGAGATGCCGGCAGCGCTCGACGAAGCTTTCGGGATAGAGGATGTTCGGCGGCTCGGCGACGAGCGTCTGGGTCAGCGCGACGCCGTCGGCGACCGCCGACTGGCGCCCCCAGCGCGCAGACAGGTCGCCGGCGGGCGACGCGATGACAACCTTCTGCAGGCTGGGCTTCGCGGTGTCGGCCAGCCGGGTACGATAGGTGTCGATCCGCCAGTTGCGCAGCTTCACGCCCATCGCAAAGGCGAGAATGTCCTCCTCGTCGCTCTGCCCGGCGCTCGCGAAATCGACATGCACCGTCCCGACGCCGCTCGTCTGCAACCGTGCGGTGAGCGCCGCGCCGCCGCGTTCGAGGTCGTGCGTCGTTCCCTCGCCGATCCCGACGAGCAGCAGCCGCCTTGCCTGATCGCCGTCGATCGCCGCGGTCTCCGCCACCGTGCCCGCCGCGCCGTCGAACCGCGTCTGAGCCGCGAGCGCCCCGAGCAGCGCGCCGAGCGCGGAAGCGCCCCCTTTGCGGACCGGAAAGGCGACAACGTCGGCGGACGCAGCGATTTGCGCGACAAACTGAATGTCCATGGACCTACTTTCTTATGCGACGATTGATTGGAACGTGCCGGACCGATAGGGGTTTCGCCTGCGAGTTGCAAAAACAAAGCAGCCGATCCAGTCCGGGCGGACGCTAGCGAGATGTGGGACAAAGGGATTCGATGAACTGGGCTTTGTTCCGACCGACGACGGGTGTGCGGGCCTTCGGGCTGGCGACCGCGAGCGGCCTTGCCCTGTTCGCAAGCCAGGCGTTCGCGCAGCAGGCGCGCGAAGCACCGTCCGCCGCCGCGCAGGACGAACCCGACCTCCAGACTCTCGCGGCGTCGCCCGTCACGACCGACGCGCCCGCTCCGGCGGATGAGCAGCAGATCGGCTTTGCCGCCGACAATCTGAACTACGACACCGACAGCGAAATCGTCGTCGCCGAGGGCAATGTCGCGATGAACCGCGACACCATATCGATGCGCGCCGACAAGGTGACGTGGAACCGCAAGACCGGCGAGGTCGTCGCCGAGGGCGACGTGGCGATCAAGAATCCCGAAGGCGACACCGCCTATGGCGACCGCATCGTCCTGACCGACAGCCTGCGCGACGGGGTGGTCGAGAATCTGCTGGTCGTGCTCGACAACGGCGCGCGGCTTGCAGCGGTGAAGGGCACCCGCTTCGACAACGGCAATATCGAGCTGGAAAACGCCGCCTATACGCCCTGCCCGGTCGAAGACGCGGCCGGTTGCCCGAAAAAGCCGAGCTGGCAGATTCGCGCCGTGCGCGTGCTGTACGACCGCACGAAGAACAAGGTGCGCTACAAGGGCGCGCGGGTCGAGATCTTCGGCCTGCCGCTGATCCCCCTGCCCGGATTGAGCCATCCGGCGAACAGCGAGGCGGGCAGCGGCATCCTGGTCCCCGAGGTGCGGGTCGACCGGACCAACGGGTTCGAATTCGCCCTGCCCTATTACCTGCGCCTCGCGCCCGACCGCGACCTGACGATCACGCCGCACCTCTATACCGGCGCCGCGCCGATGCTGGAGGGCGAGTTCCGCGCGCTGACCGATATCGGCTCGTTCCGCATCAACGGCTATGCGACCCACAGTTCGGTGGTACCGCTCGTCGGCGCGCCGACGCGTTCGACCAAGGAATTCCGCGGCTATCTGGAAAGCGCGGGCAAGTTCCAGTTCGACCCGCGCTGGAGCCTCACCTATTCGGGCCGCATCGCGAGCGACCGCACCTTCATGCGGCGCTATGACATCAGCCGCGACGACCGGCTGCGCTCGACCTTCGAGGTCGAACGGATCGGCGGGCAAAGCTATCTGTCGATCGCGGGCTGGGCGACGCAGACGCTGCGCGTCAACGACGTGCAAGGGCAGCAGCCGGTCGCGCTGCCGATCATCGACTATCGCCAGCGGCTCGACGATCCGTGGCTCGGCGGGCAGTTCGAGCTGCAACTGAACACGCTGGCGATCGGGCGGACGGCCGGACAGGACACGCAGCGCGCCTTCGCCGGCGCGCGCTGGGATCTGCGCGGCCTGACGGGGCTGGGGCAGGAAATCGCGCTGACCGCCATGGTGCGCGGCGATATCTATCACAGCGACGAGAATCTGCTCACCGCCATTCCCGGCTATCGCGGCAAGTCGGGCTGGCAGGGGCGCGGCATCGCCGCGATCGCCGCCGACATGCGCTGGCCCTTCATCGGCGAGCTGCTGGGCGGTACGCAGACGCTGACCCCGCGCATACAGGTCGTGGCGACCCCGCCGCTCAAGAACCTCGACATCCCGAACGAGGATTCGCGCGCCTTCGACCTGGAGGACAGCAATCTCTTCGCGATCAACCGCTTCAACGGCTACGACCGGTTCGAGGACGGCGCGCGCATCACCTATGGCTTCGAATGGAACTACAGCCGCCCCGGTTTCAACATCAACACGGTGATCGGCCAGAGCTATCGCCTTTCGGACAAGCCCAGCCTGTTCCCGAACGGCACCGGCCTGACCAACCGCACCTCGGACATCGTCGGGCGGACGACCGTCGCCTATCGGGATTTCCTGCGCCTCACGCATCGCTTCCGGCTCGACAAGGACAATCTGGCGGTGCGGCGCAACGAGTTCGACGCGACGATCGGCAGCCAGTCGACCTATGCCGTGCTCGGCTATTCGCGGCTGAACCGCGACATCCTGCTGCTCGGCGAGGATCTGCAGGACCGCGAGGAGGTGCGTGCCGGCGGCCGCGTCGCGGTCGCCCGCAACTGGTCGCTCTTCGGTTCGGCGATCGTCGACCTTACCGGCAAGAAAGACGACCCGAGCGCCACTTCCGACGGGTGGGAGCCGATTCGACACCGGCTCGGCATCGCCTATGACGACGATTGCCTGTCGATCGCGCTGACCTGGCGCCGCGACTATATCGACACCGGCGACGCGCGCCGCGGCAACAGCTTTTCCTTCCGTATCGCGTTCCGCAACCTCGGTTTCTAGGCGCGGCCCGCTCAGCTTGCGTTCAGCGACGCGCGCCTATCCGAAGGACGAACGGGTCCGAACGGCCGATTGCGCTGGACCAGCAGGCATTCCGGCTGATACGGAGCGTCGCGATATTTCTCGAATAGGGTGAAGATGACCAGATTTTCGACCATGATCGGCCTGCTTGCCGTCGCGGCCGCGGGTATGACGCCGGTGCTGGCGCAGACCGTTTCGGACGATGAGACGCCGACCACCAGCCTCAACATCCCCGGCAACGTCCAGCTCTATGGCGATGCCAAGCCCAACGTCTATCGTCCCTCGGCGACAGTGAACGGCGAGATCATCACATCGACCGACATCGAGCAGCGGCTGGCGCTGATCCGCATCGCCAACAGCGACATGGTGCTGCCGCCCGAGGAAGAGCAGCGGCTGCGTCAGCAGATATTCAGCAACCTGATCGATGAAAAGCTTCAGATTCAGGAAGCGCGCGCCGCCGATATCACGATCGACGAGGCGATGATCGATCAGCAGTTCGCCCAGCTCGCGGCGCGCTTCCGGCAGACGCCCGATCAGTTCGCCGAATATCTGAAGTCCAAGGGATCGTCGGCGAGCGCGGTGAAGCAGCAGATCCGGGGCGAGTTCGCCTGGGACCGGTTGCTCGCGCGCAACGTCCAGTCGACGACCAACGTGTCGACCGAAGAGGTCGAAGCGGTGGTCAAGCGGCTCAACGAGGCCAAGGGACAGGACGAATTCCACCTTGGCGAAATCTATCTGTCGGCGACGCCCGAGAATGCCGCGGCGGTCGCAGATAATGCGCGCAAGATCATGGAGGCGCTGCGCAGCGGAGGGTCGTTCGCGGCCTATGCGCGGCAATTCTCCGAAGCATCGACCGCCGTCGTCGGGGGCGATCTCGGCTGGGTGCGGCCGGGCCAGCTTCCTCCCTCGATGGCGCAGGCCGCGGCGCAGATGGAGCCCGGACAGTTCGTCGGCCCGATCGAGGTGCCCGGCGGCATGTCGATCCTGCTGATGGTCGACCGGCGCCAGGTGCTGACCGCCGATCCGCGCGATGCGGTGCTCAGCCTCAAGCAGATTTCGCTCAACTTCGCGCCGGGCACGACGCCGGCGCAGGCAAGCGAACTGGCCGGCAAGTTCACCGAAGCGACGAAGACCATCGCCGGCTGCGGCGCCGCCGATGCCGTGGCACAGAGCCTTGGCGCCTCGGTGGTGGCGCGCGACATCCTGATGCGCCAGCTTCCGGCACCGCTGCAGGCGACGATGATGGACCTGCAGGTCGGCCAGACCTCTCAACCATTCGGCGCGGTCGACGAGGGGATCAGCGTCCTCGTGCTGTGCGGGCGCGATATGCCGCAAAGCGCGTCGGCCCCCGATCTGCAGCAGATCGAGCAGCGTCTGCTCGACGAAAAAGTGAACAAGCGCGCCCAGCGCTATCTGCGCGACCTGCGCCGGGATGCCGTGATCGAATATAGCTGATGACCGTCGTCCCTCATCGACCGCCGATCGCCGTCACCATGGGTGATCCGGCGGGCGTCGGTCCTGAAGTCGTGGCGCGCGCCTGGGTGGCGCGCCGCGAGCATAGCCTGCCCCCCTTCGTCGCCATCGGCGATGCGGCCGCGATCGCCGCCGTGTGGGACGGCCCCGTCGCGCGCGTCGGCGACATGGCAGAAGTGGTCGCCGCCTTCGCCGAGGCGTTGCCTGTCTGGCACCTCGAGGACAGCGGCGCGCTGACCCCCGGCGAACCGACCGCGGCGGGCGCCACCTGCGCACTCCATGCGCTCGAAACCGGCATCGGGTTGACCCGGACCCCGGCCGCATCGGCGCTCGTCACCGGTCCCGTGTCCAAACATGCGCTGCAAAGCATCGGCTACACCCACCCCGGCCAGACCGAGTTCATCGCCGAACGTTGCGGCGTCACCGCGACCAACGCGGTGATGATGCTGGCGGGCCCGGCGTTGCGCGTCGTGCCGCTGACCGTGCATATCCCGCTCGCCGAGGTGCCCGAACGGCTGACGAGCGATCTGATCGTCGCCAAGGCGCGGATCGTCGCGCGCGGGCTGAAGCGCGACTTCGGGATCGCGCACCCGCGCCTCGCCATCGCCGGCGTCAATCCGCATGCGGGCGAAAGCGGCCGGCTCGGCGACGAGGAGACCCGGATCATCGTGCCCGCATTGGCGGCACTGGCCGAGGATGGGCTGGCCATCGACGGACCGCTCGCCGCCGACGCGCTGTTCGCACCCGGCATCCGCGACCGCTATGACGCGCTGCTGTGCGCCTATCACGACCAGGCGCTGGCGCCATTCAAGGCGCTGCATTTCCACGACGGCGTCAACCTGACGCTGGGGTTGCCGATCGTGCGCACCTCGCCCGACCATGGCACCGCCTTCAACATCGCCGGAACCGGCCAGGCCGATCCGGGACCGACGATCGCCGCAATCGCGATGGCGGCGCGCATGGCCGCGATGCGCGAGGCCGGTTGCGCAGCCGCGAAGTGACGCAAGACCCGTCGCGTCCGCTGCCGCCGCTGCGCGAGACGGTCCGCGCGCACGGCCTGTCGGCGAGCAAGGCGCTGGGGCAGAATTTCCTGTTCGATGAGCAGTTGCTCGACCGGATCGCGGCGCTGCCCGGCGACCTCGCGGACGCCACGGTGTTCGAGGTCGGTCCCGGCCCCGGCGGCCTGACGCGCGCGCTGCTGCGCGCCGGCGCGCGCGTGATCGCGGTCGAGCGCGACGCGCGCTGCCTGCCGCTGCTCGGCGAATTGTCCGAAGCTTTCAACGGGCGCCTGACGGTGATTTCGGACGATGCGATGGCGATCGACGCCGACGCGCTGGCGGGCGGCCCATACCATATCGTCGCCAACCTGCCGTATAACGTCGGGACCGCGCTGTTCACTCGCTGGCTGGAGCCGCCCGCGTGGCCGCCGCTGTGGCGATCGCTGACGCTGATGTTCCAACTGGAAGTCGCCGAGCGCATCGTCGCGCCGGTCGGCACCGGCGCCTATGGCCGCCTAGCCGTTCTCTCCCAGTGGCGATCGAACGCGCGGATCGCGATGAAGGTCCACCGATCGGCCTTCACCCCGCCGCCCAAGGTGATGTCGGCGATCGTCCACCTCACCCCCAGCGACCAACCCGAGGGCGTCGACCCGGCGCTGCTGTCGAAACTGACCGAAAAAGGCTTCGGCCAGCGCCGCAAGATGCTGCGGCAGAGCCTCAAAGGCCTGCCGGGCGCGGTCGAGGCACTCGAACGCATCGGGATCGATCCGACGCGGCGCGCCGAAACGGTGAGTGTCGCCGAATGGGTTGTGCTGGCGCGGGTGCTGGGCGGACGGTCGACCTAATTCTGTCCGCTCGGCGGGTTCGCCGTCGTCACCACCGGCTTGGGTGCGATCGCTTCGGCCGCGACGACGCGCTTCGACGCGCCAGCGTCGATCGCCTTTTCGAGCGCTGCGACCTGCGGGCATGCGTCCGAACAGACGCGGCGCGCGTCGGCAAGTTTCTCGCGCGCCAGTTCGAGCGCGCCCTTGTCGGCAAGCGCCTCGCCCTGCCCGGCCAGCGCGACGACATCATTGGGTTCGAGCAGCAACGCCTCGCGATACAGGGCGATCGCCTTGCCCGGCAGCCCCTGCGCGCGCGCCACCTGCGCGAGCGCGATGATCGCCGAGCGGTTGCGCGGATCGGCGGCGAGCGCCGATTCATAATAGTCGATCGCGCCGTCGAGATTGCCCGCGCGCTGCGCATTCTCGCCCTCATGCTGAAGGGCGACCGAGCGCGGGAGAATGTCATTGTCGGCGCGTTGCGCGTCGGATGCGGTGGGCAGGCTGGCCAGTACAAGCCCGGCGCCGAGAGCCAGAAAACTGACGCGCATTGCATTCTCCCATCTTCGCATCCGCGGCGAGCCTAACATGGCGCCGTCAGCCGTGCGAGGAAAAAGCCGTCGCAGCAGTCGTGCGCCGGCGTAAGCAGGAACCCCCTACCCGCAGCGCGCCCGATGCCCGCGGGCAGATAGCCACCGTCGGCTGTCCAGCCGGGATGCCGGTCGAGAAATTCGTCCACCTGGGCCCGCCCCTCGCGCGCGATGATCGAGCAGACAGCATAAAGAAGTTTGCCCCCCGGCGCCACAAGTTCGGCGCCGAGCGCGATCAGTTTCGCCTGGTCGGTCAGATGACGGTCGAGCCGCGAGGGGGTGAGGCGCCAGCGCAATTCAGGGCTGCGGCGCCATGTACCGCTGCCCGAACAGGGTGCATCGACGAAGACGCGGTCGGCCCGGCCGCGCCAGTCGGCGAGCACGTCGATCTCCTTGCCCGGGTCGAGCAGCCGCGTTTCGATCCGCGTCGCCCCCGCGCGCTCGGCGCGCGGGGCAAGCTGGCGCAGCCGCGCGCGATTGGTGTCGCAGGCAAGGATATCGGCCGCGTCGCCGGTACAGGAAGCAATGGCGAGCGTCTTGCCGCCGCCCCCCGCGCACAGGTCAACGATCCGCATCCCCGCCGCGGCATCGAGCGCCGCCGCGGCATATTGGCTGGCGGCGTCCTGCACCTCGAACAGCCCTTCGCCATAGGCGGGATGCTGCGCGGCGGCGGTTTCGGGGGGCAGGCGCCAGCCGTCGGGCGCGCCCACGATCGGCTCGCCCTCAGGAAAGAGTTTGGCCAGCCCGTCGCGCGTCGCCTTGAGGCGATTGACCCGCAAGTCGAGCGCGGCGCGTTCGAGCATCGCTCCGCCTTCCCCTGCGCCGACGAGCGGATCGAACAGGTCGATCAGCGCCGGCGCCGCCAGGCCGGTTTCGGCGCGCGGATCGGCATCGGAGATCGGTTTGGGGCCATAGGGCGAGCCGTCGAACAGCGCCGCAAGCTCGGGATCGCTGTCGGCAAGCGCCAGCATCGCGGCACGCCCCGATGGCGGCGCCGAACGCACCGCGCGGATCGCGTCGTAAACGAGGGCACGGATCGCGCGGCGGTCCTTCGATCCCGCATAGCGCCGCGCGCGCATCGCCTCGGCAATCAGGGCATCGGCGGGCGGGCCGCCGTCGCGCGCCGATGCCGCGATGGCGTCGAGAATCTCGATCGCGGTCTGGAGGCGGGCTGCGGGAGTCATGGCGTCAACCTTCCCTCGTCATTGCAACCCGGCGAAAGTCGGGGAAAGCAATCTCCAGCTGGCGGTATGGTATGACGGTGGCCGGAGATTGCTTCGTCGCCACGCTCCTCGCAATGACGACCTCTCAGCCTGCCGGATAGTTGGGCGCCTCGCGGGTGATCGAAACGTCGTGGACATGGCTTTCGCGAAGGCCGGCGTTGGTGATGCGCACGAATTTCGCGCGCTCACGCAGATCCTTGAGGGTGCGGCTGCCGGTATAGCCCATCGCGGCCTTCACCCCGCCGACGAGCTGGTGGATCACATCCTTCGCGGGACCCTTGAACGGCACCTGACCCTCGATGCCTTCGGGGACCAGCTTCATCTGGTCCTTGATATCCTGCTGGAAATAGCGGTCGGCCGAACCGCGCGCCATCGCACCGACGCTGCCCATGCCGCGATAGCTCTTGTAGGTGCGCCCCTGGTACAGGAACGTTTCGCCCGGCGCCTCGGCCGTGCCGGCGAGCAGCGATCCGACCATCACGCTCGACGCCCCCGCCGCCAGCGCCTTGGCGATGTCGCCCGAGGTGCGCAGGCCACCGTCGGCGATGACCGGAACATCGTGCTTCGCCGCTTCCTCGACACTGTCGAGGATCGCGGTCAATTGCGGCACGCCGACGCCGGCGACGATCCGCGTCGTGCAGATCGAGCCCGGGCCGATGCCGACCTTGACCCCGTCGGCGCCGGCATCGATCAGCGCGCGGGTCGCGTCGCCGGTCGCGACATTGCCCGCAAGAATCTGCACCCGGTTCGACAGTTTCTTGATCTTCTCGACCGTCGCGCCGACCATGCGGCTGTGGCCGTGCGCCGTGTCGACGACGATCAGGTCGCATTCGGCGTCGATCAGCGCCGCGGCGCGCTCGACCCCCGAATCGCCGGTGTTGGTGGCCGCCGCGACGCGCAGCCGGCCAGCGGCATCCTTGGTCGCGTCGGGGAAGGTCACCGCCTTTTCCATGTCCTTGACGGTGATCAGCCCGATGCAGCGATAGTCGCCATCGACGACGAGCAGTTTTTCTATGCGGCGCTGGTGAAGCAACTTGCGTGCTTCCTCCTGGCTGACGCCCGGACGCACGGTGGCGAGGTTGTCGGCGGTCATCAGTTCGCGCACCGGCTGGCCGGGGTTGTCGGCGAAGCGCACGTCGCGGTGGGTCAGGATGCCGACGAGCTTGCCGCCCGGTTCGACCACCGGAATGCCCGAGATGCGGTGCTGTTCCATCAGCGCGATCGCATAGGACAGCGGCGCGTCGGGGGTGATGGTGATCGGGTTGACGATCATCCCGCTTTCATAGCGCTTGACCTGGCGGACGGCCGCCGCCTGTTCCTCGACCGTCAGGTTGCGGTGGAGCACGCCGATGCCGCCGATCTGCGCCATCAGGATCGCCATGTCGGCTTCGGTCACCGTGTCCATCGCCGAGGAGAGGATCGGGATGTTGAGCCCGATGTCGCGGGTGAGCCGGGTCGAGAGATTGGCTTCGGACGGCAACATGTCCGAGGGGCCGGGGACCAGCAACACGTCGTCGAAGGTCAGGCCGGTGATGATTTCCATGGGTTGCCACTTTCTGGTGCGGGCGGCGTCTGCCCCCCGGGCCGGGAAGCGGCGCGCGCGATTCGTTCGGTGGCGGCCCATGTAACCAGTCGGGCCGATCCGCGCCAGTGGGGGGCGCACGAATATTTCAAGGGCGCGTCGAATGCGCGGACGGCGCGCCGCACCGGCGCGGGCTTGCGGGGCTTTCGCGGCGCGGCTAGGCGGGTCGGCGTGATCGACGCTGGCTCCCCCGCTCCTTCCCGTTCTCCCTCGTCCTCCGCGCTCGCTCCGTTCCGGTTTCCCGCCTTCCGCGCGATCTGGATCGCCAACCTCGCGTCGAACATGGGGTCGATGATCCAGTCGGTCGCCGCCGCCTGGCTGATGACCGAGCTGACGCCGTCGCATCAGTTCGTCGCGCTGGTGCAGGCGAGCGCGTCGATCCCGATCATGCTGCTCGGCATCTTCGCGGGCGCGATCGCCGACAATTTCGACCGCCGCCGCGTGATGCTCGCGGCGCAGAGCGCGATGCTGATCGTCTCGGCGGCGCTGACCGTGACGACATGGATCGGTGCGATGAGCCCGGTGCTGCTGCTGTGCTTCACCCTCGCGGTCGGCTGCGGCACCGCGCTCAACGCGCCGGCGTGGCAGGCCTCTGTCCGGCTTCAGGTCGGGCACGAGCATCTGCCGCAGGCGATCGCGCTCAACACCATCGCCTTCAACCTCGCGCGCAGTGTCGGGCCGGCGCTCGGCGGCCTGCTGATCTCGCTGACCGGCCCCGCCCCCGCCTTCGCGCTCAACGCGCTCAGCTATGTCGCGCTGATCCTGGTGCTGCTGCGCTGGCGCCCGACCATCACCCCGCCCAAGCGCACGCCGATCCTCGCCGCGATCGCCACCGGCATGCGCTTCTGCGCGCAGTCGGACCCGCTGCGCCGCATATTGGCGCGCGGACTCGTCTTCGGGCTGGGCGCGGCGAGTTTCCAGGCGCTGCTGCCGTCGCTGGTGCGCGACCGGCTGCACGGGACGGAGATCGTCTATGGCCTGTGCCTCGCCGCCTTCGGCGCGGGGTCGATCTGCGCCGCGCTGGGGATCGGCGCGATGCGGCGGCGCTGGGGGAGCGAGACGGTGGTCGGCGCCTCGGCACTGATCTTCGCCGCCGCGCTGATCCCGGTCGCGGTGACGCGCAGCCTGCCGCTCATCCTCCTCGCCTCGTTCGTCACGGGGGCGATGTGGGTATCGACGCTGACGACGCTCAACGTCGCGATGCAGCTTCGCTCGCCCGAATCGATCCTCGGGCGCTGCCTGTCGATCTATCAGGCGGTGACGTTCGGCGGGATGGCGCTGGGCGCCTATCTGCTCGGGCTGGTCGCCGACCTGTGGTCGCTGCCGGTGGCGCTGTTCGCCGCGGCGGCATGGCTTGCGCTGTCGGCGCCGGCGTTGCGCATCTTCGCGCCGATGCCGGGGCGCGACGAGGGACGGGTGCTGCCTTGAGGCAGGGAGCCATTCAGGGCACCGAACCCTTATCTTCCCGTTCGTGTCGAGCGAAGTCGAGACACCCCTCCGCATAGCGCAAGGTCGATGGGTGTCTCGACTTTGTCGACTTACGCAAACCGCCGCAGCGGTGCCTCCCTACCCCTGCGCGGCCTTCCAGTCGCGCTTGATCTTCTTGGCGAGGCTCCATTTGTGGACCTCGGTCGGACCGTCGTAGATGCGGAAGGCGCGGACCTCGCGGAACACCTGCTCGACGATCGTCTTGTCGGTGACGCCGGTGCCGCCCATCACCTGGACGCAGCGGTCGGCGATGCGCATCAGCGCCTCCGACACCGCGACCTTCGCCATCGAGCTTTCGGTCGTGCCGAGCGAGCCGGTGTCGAGCACTTCGGCGCACCAGCGGATCATCAGTTCGGCCTGCTTGAGGTCGATCAGATTCTCTGCGAGCATGAAGCCGACCCCCTCATGCTCGATCAGCGGCTTGCCGAAGGCCATGCGGCGATTGGCATAGTCGCTCGCGATCTCGTGCGCGCGCTGGCAGGCGCCGTGCCAGCGCATGCAGTGCGACAGGCGCGCCGGCGACAGGCGGACCTGCGCATATTTGAACCCCTCGCCCGCCTCGCCCAGCATCTGGTCGGCGGGAACGCGCAGATTGTCGATCGTCACCGTCGCGTGGCCGCCGGGCATCGAGCTGTCGATCGTGTTCGGCACATGGTCGATGCGGATCGCCGGGTCGGGCAGATCGACGAGGAACATGCACGCGCCGCCGCCCTGCGCGACATCCTCCGCCTTTGCCATCACGATGCCGACCTTCGCGCCGTCGGCGCCGGTGATGAACGCCTTGCGGCCGTTGATCACCCAATGATTGCCGTCCATCCGGCAGGTCGTCTTCATCATCGAGGGATCAGACCCCGCGCCGCCCTCGTCGGCCGGTTCGGTCATGAAGAAGGCCGAGCGCGCGCGGCCTTCGACCAGCGGTTTCAGGAAGCGTTCCTTGAGTTCGGGACTGCCGACCTTGCCGAGCAGATACATGTTGCCTTCGTCGGGCGCGCCGGTGTTGCACGCCAGCGGGCCGAGCGGCGACAGGCCGGTCTTTTGCAGCACCCACGCCGTCTCGACCTGCGTCAGATGGTCGCCGTCGGCCAGGATATGCGGCGTGAGCACGCCCGCGGCGCGCGCCTTTTCCTTGAGTTCCGCGACCAGTTCGTCGGTCGGCGCACCGTGATGATCGCGCCGCGCGTCGCTTTCATAGGGGGCGACGACGTCGCGAACGAACGCCTCCACCCGCTCACCGATCTCCCGCGCTCGTTCCGATACGCCCATCACCTGCTCTCCTGATCAAATCCTGCGCTGCCCATGCGCGATCGGGCCCGGCATGGCAATCGGTCGCGGGGCCCATATGGTTAGAATACTAACTTTTACCGCCCGAGGCCGGCCGCGCCTATCGTATCTGCCGCTTCTCCAGCTTCCGGGCGAGCGTGCGGCGGTGCATGCCGAGCCGCCGCGCGGTTTCGGAGATGTTGAAGCCGGTCTCGACGAGCGTCTGGTGGATATGCTCCCACTCGACGGTCTTGATCGACGACGGACGCGCGTCGAGCGGCGCGTCGACATTGCCCTCCGCACGGTCGAACGCCGCCTCGATGTCGTCGGTGTTCGACGGCTTGGCGAGATAGTAGGAGGCGCCGAGCTTGATCGCCTCGACCGCGGTCGCGATGCTCGCGAAGCCGGTGAGCACGACGATCCGCATCGCCGCGTCCGACGCGCGCAGCGTCTGCACGCAGGCGAGGCCGGACGCGTTGCCGAGCTTGAGGTCGACGACGGCATAGCCCGGGCGAAAGCGTCCGAGCAGATCGGCGAGTTCATCCGGATCGTGCGCGACCTCGACCCGGTAACCGCGCCGTTCGAACGAGCGCCGGAGCGTGCGCGCAAAGGGCTCGTCGTCCTCGACGATCACCAGCATTCTCTGATCGGCCATCATGGCTCTCCTTCGGGGGGCGCGAGCGCGGACAGCGGCAGGAAGATGCGCACCCGCGCGCCGCCCGCCGCGCGGTTCGTCACGCTGGCGCCGCCGCCCAGCTTGCGCACGACATTGACAAGCAGGAACAGCCCGAGCCCGCCGCCCGGCCTGCCCTTGGTCGAGCGATAGGGCTGTCCGAAATGTTCGAGCATTTCGTCGCTGAAGCCGGGGCCGCGGTCGACGATCTCGATCACCGCCATGTCGCCATCGCGCGACGCGGTGATGCCGATCCAGTCGGACGACACCTCGGCGGCGTTGTCGACGACATTGCCGATGACCTGGCGCAAGGCGGGGTCGGACACGATCGCGACGTCGGCGCCGAACAGGTCGTTGAACGCGACCGTCCCAGGCATGCGCGCGGCGCGCGAATCCTCGACGATCTCGGTCAGGAAACGGCGCATCGTCGTGAGCTGCGGCGCCTCGCCGCGCGCCTCGCCCGCCGACATCAATATGCCGCCGACGATCGTCTTGCAGCGCTGGACCGCCGCATCCATGTCGGCGAGGTCCTCCTGCAATTCGGCATCGGCCGCGAAGCGCGGCGCCCCTTTCCAGTCGCCGATCAGCACCGACAGCGTCGACAACGGCGTCCCGAGTTCGTGCGCGGCGCCCGAGGCGAGCAGTCCCATGCGGACGATATGATCCTCTTCGGCCGCCCGCTGGCGCGCGGCGGCGAGCGCCGCGTCGCGGTCGCGCAGGTTGCGGCTGATCCGCGTGACGAAGGCGACGAGCAGCACCGCGATCAGCACGAAGCAGACGAAGCTGCCCTTGAGATAGAGGCCGAGCGGATCGCCGGCATAGCGCGGCGGCAGCACCAGCGGCGTCGGCCCGATGCGCAGCGCCGCGAGCGCGGCGAGCGTCGCGGCGACGATGGCCCACGATGAGCGCGGCGTGAGCAGGATGGCGCCGATCACGACCTGGAGCAGGAACAGCGAGGCGAAGGGGTTGGCGAGGCCGCCGCTGTGATGAAGCTGCCACGCCAGCGCCGCGACGTCGAACAGCAGCGCGGCGGTCAGCTCGCCATTGGTCACGGCGCCGCCGCGATGCAGCCGCACGCGGCTCGCCACGTTGATCGAGGCGAGCAGCACGATGGTGGCGAGCAGCGGGACGAGCGGCAGGGTGATGCCCATCAGGCCGGTCGCGATCGCGATCGTCGCAAGCTGTCCCCCGACCGCGAGCCAGCGGAGCTGGATCAGCAGCGTCAGGTTGCGGCGCCCGGCGTCGGCCTCGGGCAGCGCCAGCGATGGGTCGGGCATGGTGGTCATCAGGCCTCTTTATAGGGCCGCCACAACCGCCACGCAAAATAGAGGCTGATGAACGCGAGGCCGAACCAGGTCAGCGCATAGACCAGATGGTTGTCGGCGAATTTCACCACCGTCAACCCGCCGACCGGATAGCCGCCGGCGTTGGGCGCCGCGTCGGCGTCGAGGAAATAGGGCGCGACGCGCCCCAGCCCCCGTGCCTGCGCGATCGCGGCGACATCGCGCGAATACCAGCGGTTCGCGGCGGGATCGTTCGATCGCAGGAAGGCGCCGCCCGGCTCGGTGACGCGCAGCAGGCCGGTCACGGTGACGGGGCCGGCGGGATTCCCCGCGGCGCGCGCCCGCGGATCGCGCTTGCCCGGCGGCACGAAGCCGCGGTTGACGAGCAGGGTGAAGCCCGGCGTTTCGAGCGGGGTGAGCACCCAATAGCCGCCGCCGCGCGCCGTCACCGCCTGCACCAGCGTCTCGCGGTCGTGGCGAAAGGTGCCGCGCGCGCGGATGCGGCGATAGGCGTGGGTGTCGGCGCGGATCGCCGGCCACGCCGGTCCGGGCGCGGCGACGGGATCGGCATGGAGGCGCGTTTCGACCGCGGCGATCAGCGCATGCTTCCAGACGCGCCGTTCGAGCTGCCACACGCCGAGCGCGAGCAGGCAGGCGGTCACGAGCAGCGCCGCCGCGGCGAGGACCGCGCGGCGGGTCGCTGTCACGGAAGCTGGCTCATGTCGTGCGGCATCGGCATCATGTTGGTGTTGAGGTGATGCATCACCCACAGCGACCCCGCCAGCGCGATGGCGAGGATGATGATCGTGAACACGAGCGAGGTCAGCGACCAGCCGCCCTCCGCCTTCGGCGTCATGTGCAGGAAATAGACCATGTGGACGATGATCTGCGCGACCGCGAAGACCATGATGATCGCCGCGGTCGCGCCGGCCTCCAGCGGCCGCGTCATCACCAGCCAGAAGGGGATGGCGGTGAGCACCACCGACAGCAGGAAGCCGATCGCATAGTCGCGCATCGACGCGTGCGGCATCTCGATCTCGGCGTGCCCGCCGGCGGCTTGCTCGCCATGGGGGTCGGGGGTCATCGCAGCACTCCCAGCAGGTAGACGATCGTAAAGACGCCGATCCAGATGACGTCGAGGAAATGCCAGAACATCGACAGGCACATGACGCGGCGGCGGTTGGCGGCGATCAGCCCGTGGCGGCCGAGCTGGACCATCAGCGTGACCAGCCAGACGATGCCGAAGGTGACGTGCAGCCCGTGCGTGCCGACCAGCGTGAAGAAGCTCGACAGGAAGGCGCTGCGCTGCGGCGTCGCGCCGATCTCGATCAGGTGATGGAACTCGTACAGCTCGATCCCCAGGAAGGCGGCGCCGAACAGCGCGGTCACCGCCAGCCAGAGCTGCGTCCCCCGGACACGCCCCTGCTGCATCTGGAGCACGGCAAAGCCGTAGGTGATCGACGAGAAGAGCAGCATCGCGGTGTTGAGCGCGACGAGCGGTAGGTCGAACAAATCCTTCGGCGCCGGCCCCGCGGCATAGCTGCCGCCGAGCACCGCATAGCAGGCGAAGAGGATCGAGAAGATGAGGCAGTCGCTCATCAGATAGATCCAGAAGCCCAGCATCGTGCTGTGCCCCTCGGGATGCGCATGCTCCTCGAGCTGGTAGAAGGACACCGGCTCGGCGGCGGCGGACGGCGTGGGATGGCTCATGCGATCAGGCTCCGGCCGCCGCGAGCTGACGGGTACGCGCCTCTTCCACCTCGGCCACGGTCGCGGCGGGGATGTCGAAGTCGCGCTTGTAGTTGAAACTATGGGCGATCGCACCGCCGATCAGCCCGGCGAAGCTCAGCCCCACAAGCCACCAGATGTGCCAGACCAGCGCGAAGCCCATCACCAGGCTGATCGCCGCCAGGATGATCCCGGCGCCGGTGTTGCCCGGCATGTGGATCGCCCGGAAGCCCGCGACCGGCCGCTGATGCCCGCGCCGCTTCATGTCGTGCCACGCATCGAGGTCGTGGATCAGCGGCGTGAAGGCGAAATTATAGTCGGGCGGCGGTGAGCTCGTCGCCCATTCGAGCGTGCGGCCGTCCCATGGGTCGCCGCTTTCGTCGCGCAGATCGTGGCGCCGCCAGATGCTGACCCCGAACTGGATCAGCATCGCGACGATCCCCATCGCGATCAGCGCGGCGCCCACCCCGGCGACGACGAACCAGATCTGCAGGCTCGGGTCGTCGAATACGCGCATCCGCCGCGTAACCCCCATCAGGCCGAGGATATAGAGCGGCATGAAGGCGACCCAGAAACCGACGACCCAGCACCAGAAGCTGACCTTGCCCCAGAACACGTCGAGCTTGAAGCCGAGCGCCTTGGGCCACCAGTAGTTGATCGCCGCGAACACGCCGAACACGACGCCGCCGATGATGACGTTATGGAAATGCGCGATCAGGAACAGCGAGTTGTGCAGCACGAAGTCGGCGGGCGGCACCGCGAGCAGCACCCCGGTCATGCCGCCGATCACGAAGGTCAGCATGAAGGCGACCGTCCACATCATCGGCAGTTCGAAGCGGATGCGGCCGCGATACATGGTGAACAGCCAGTTGAACAGCTTTGCCCCCGTCGGGATCGAGATCACCATCGTCGTGATGCCGAAGAAGCTGTTGACGCTGGCGCCCGACCCCATGGTGAAGAAATGGTGCAGCCAGACGAGGTACGACAGGATTGTGATGCACACCGTCGCATAGACCATCGACGTGTAGCCGAAGAGCTTCTTGCCAGAGAAGGTCGCGGTGACTTCGGAATAGACGCCGAACAGCGGCAGGATCAGGATATAGACCTCCGGGTGACCCCAGATCCAGATCAGGTTCACGTACATCATCGGCGAGCCGCCGAAATCGTTGGTGAAGAAATTGGTGCCGACATAGCGGTCGAGGCTGAGCAGCGCGAGCGTCGCGGTCAGCACCGGAAAGGTCGCGACGATCAGGATGTTCGTGCACAGGCTGGTCCAGGTGAAGATCGGCATCTTCATCATCCGCATCCCCGGCGCGCGCAGCTTCAGGATGGTGACGATCAGGTTGATCCCCGACAGGGTCGTCCCGACCCCGGCGATCTGGAGCGACCAGATATAATAATCGACCCCGACGTTGGGACTGTAGGCCAGCCCCGACAGCGGCGGATAGGCGAGCCAGCCGGTCTGCGCGAACTCGCCGATGAACAGCGAGACCATGCACAATACCGCGCCCGCGGTCGTCATCCAGAAGCTGAAATTGTTGAGGAAGGGAAAGGAGACGTCGCGCGCGCCGATCTGGAGCGGGACGATATAGTTCATCAGCCCGGTGATGAAGGGCATCGCGACGAAGAAGATCATGATCACGCCGTGCGCGGTGAAGATCTGGTCGTAATGGTGCGCGGGCAGATAGCCCTCCGACCCACCGAAGGCCATCGCCTGCTGAAGCCGCATCATCACCGCATCGGCGAAGCCGCGCAGGAACATGATCAGGCCCAGGATCATGTACATGATCCCGATCCGCTTGTGATCGACGGTCGTGAACCACTCGGTCCACAGATAGCCCCAGAGGCGATAGCGGGTGATGAGCCCGAGCAGCACGAGGCCGCCGACGGCGACGCCGAGAAAAGTGAAGATCAGGATCGGTTCGTGCAGCGGAATCGCGTCGAGCGACAGGCGGCCGAAGATCGGATCGGTGGCGGGAGGGGAAGAGGGGGTCATGGCGATCTCGGTCAGGACATCGGGCGGGTGGCGGGAGCATTGAGCGCGGTGCGCCCCGGACCGTCGCCGGGAACGGGCAGCCCCTCGCCCTTCAGCCGTTCGGGATTCACCGGCGTGGCATCGGGCCGCTCGCCGCGCATCAGCGGCGAACTGCACAGCGCCGCGACATAGCGCAGGCTCCAGCGCGCGATGTCGGTGCTGCCGCGCGCGGCGAACTTGTCATAGGCAATGTCGCGGACGTTGTGGATGCCGGCGATCCCCGCCCCGCCCTTCGCGTCGATCGACATCATGTCGTGCATGCACATCTTGCCGGGTTCGACGCACATGTTGACCACCGCGTCGAAAAGCTGCGTCTCGACCGCGGCGAACCGGCGCACCGGTTCCTTTTCGCTCGGCCGTTCGAGCCGCAGATAGGTCAGCCGGTCGAGCGTCCCGCCCTCCGAAGCCTTGGTCTGCGCCACCCACCGGTCGAAGGCCGCGGGCGGCAGGCTTTTCACCGCGAAGCGCATGTTGGAAAAGCCGGCGCCCGAGTAATTGGCCGAAAAGCCGGTGAAATTGCCGGTTTCGTTGAAGACTCCGTGCAGCTTGGTCTCCATTCCCGGCATCGCATAGATCTGCCCCGCGAGCGCCGGGACATAGAAGCTGTTCATCACCGAAGAGGCCGAGATGCGAAACCGCAGCGGGCGATGCGCGGGCACCGCGAGTTCGTTGACCGTCGCGACGCCCTGTTCGGGATAGATGAACAGCCATTTCCAGTCGAGCGCGACGACCTGGACGTCGAGCGGCTGCACCTCTGCCGCCACCGCCTGTCCCGGCCCGGTGCGCGCGAGCGGACGATAGGGATCGAGCAGGTGCGTCGCGACCCAGGTGATCGCGCCGAGGCAGATGATGATCAGCAGCGGCGCCGACCAGATCACCAGTTCGAGCTGGGTCGAATGGTCCCAATCGGGCTTGTAGGTCGCTTCCTTGTTGCTAGCGCGATAGCGCCACGCGAAGAAGATGGTCAGCAACATCACCGGAACGATGATCAGCAGCATCAGCCCGGTCGAGATCAGGATCAGGTCGCCCTGCTGTTTCGCGACGTCGCCGGCCGGATCGAGCACGACCAGGCCGCATCCGGCGAGCAGGGGCAGCGCGGCGAGCGGCAGCAACCGCTTCCACGCGGCCGAACGAGGGAGATGACTGGGCATGACGCGCGCCTAGGCCTCCTTTGTTGCACAGCCCATAGGACATTTTGTCCAATCCCGCGAGCGGCGACGATCGCGCAGGGGCGATTTCATAACGGGCGCTTTTGCCCTATGATCGACTCGCGCCGCGCCAGCGACGCCCAGAAGCAGGACGTCTGCCATGTCTGCCGAAAACGCGCCTTCCACCACCCAGGCCGAACGCGATGCGCGCGCGCTTTACGATGTTGGCCATCGCATCTCTCCCGGCGAAATCGCCATCGGAGTGATCATAGGCCGGACGTCGGAGTTTTTCGACTTTTTCGTCTACGCGATCGCGTCGGTGCTGGTGTTCCCGAAGCTGGTCTTTCCGCATCTCGACCCGGTCGACGGCACGCTGTGGTCGTTCGCGATCTTCTCGCTCGCCTTTTTCGCGCGGCCGGTCGGGACCGTCCTCTTCACCTGGATCGACCGCACCTATGGCCGCGGCGCCAAGCTGACCAACGCGCTGTTCCTGCTCGGCGGATCGACCGCCGCGATCGCCTTCCTGCCCGGTTACGCAACGATCGGCATCGGGTCGGCGCTGCTGCTCGCGCTGTTCCGCATGGGTCAGGGTGTCGCGCTCGGCGGATCGTGGGACGGGCTCGCCTCGCTGCTCGCGATCAACGCGCCGGAGGGCAAGCGCGGCTGGTACGCGATGATCCCGCAGCTCGGCGCGCCGCTCGGCCTGATCGTTGCCAGCCTGCTGTTCATGTTCCTGATCGCGGCGCTGCCCGCGCAGGATTTCCTCGACTGGGGCTGGCGTTATCCCTTCTTCGTCGCCTTCGCGATCAACGTCGTGGCGCTGTTCGCGCGGCTGCGCATCGTCGTCACCCCCGAATATGCCGCGCTGTTCGAGGACAAGGAACTCGAACCCGCGCCGCTGACCGAGACGCTGCGGTCCGAATGGAAGGTGATCGCGGTGGGCGCTTTCGCGCCGCTGTGCAGCTTCGCGCTCTTTCACATGGTGACGGTGTTTCCGCTGTCGTGGGTGTTCCTGTTCACCGAGGAAACGCCCGCGCGCTTCCTGGCGATCGAGGCGATCGCGGCGGTGGTCGGCGTGTTCGCGATCATCGCCTCGGGCTATCTCGCCGACCGGGTCGGGCGGCGCACCGTGCTGGGCGTCACCGCCGCCGCGATCGCGGCGTTCAGCGGCTTCGCACCGCAACTGCTGGGCGCCGGAGAGATGGGCGAGGCGGTGTTCATGATCCTCGGCTTCCTGCTCCTCGGGCTGGCTTTCGGCCAGTCTTCGGGCGCGCTGTCGTCGAACTTCGACCAGCGCCACCGCTATACCGGATCGGCCTTCACCTCCGACCTCGCCTGGCTGTTCGGCGCCGGCTTCGCGCCGCTGGTCGCGCTGTGGCTGTCGAGCGTATTCGGCCTGATCGCGGCGGGCGCCTATCTGTTGTCGGGTGCGATCGGCACGCTCGTCGCGCTGTGGCTGAACCGCGAACTGGCGCAAACCATCGGCTGAGACGCGGGCGGGTCAGCCGAGCGGCAATTCGGTCGTCGACTTGATTTCCGATAGCGCGACGGTCGAGTTGATTTCCTGCACCCCCGGCAGCTTGCTGAGCTGGTCGAAGAAGAAGCGCTCATAGGCGTCGATGTCCTTCGCGACGACGCGCAGCATGAAGTCCATCGACCCCATCAGCACATAGGCGTCGAGCACTTCCGGAAAGGACCGGATCGCCGCGCTGAATTCGTCGAGGTTGGCGCGGCCGTGCGCGTTGAGCTTCACCTGCGCGAAAACATGCGCGTTGAGCCCGACCCGGCGCCGGTCGACGATCGCGACGCGCTTGCGGATGAAGCCGTCGCGTTCGAGCCGGTCGATGCGGCGCCAGCAGGGCGACACCGACAGCCCGACGCGCTCGGCGATCTCGGCCGTCGTCTGGTTGGCATCGCGCTGCAATTCGCGGAGGATTTTTATCTCGAATGGGTCAAGGTCGGTCATTTATTCCTCATAAACAGATTTATCCGGCAATAATATCCCATAATCGTACCAGCGCCCTTGAAAAGCGAGCAAGATTGTTCGCCTCGCGGATGCGATGATCGGGCATCATTTCGAGGAGCAAGATGATGGTTGCCCGCCCTGCCCGCCTGACGCCCCCGGTCGAATGCGTTCGCCTGTACGATGCCGAAGCGCAGCTCGACGGCGTGATCGCCATCCATTCGACCGCGCTCGGGCCGGGTGCCGGAGGCTGCCGCTTCTGGAGCTATCCCGACGCCGACAGCGCACTCGCCGACGCGCTGCGCCTCGCCGAGGGGATGAGCTACAAGAATGCGCTCGCCGATCTGCCCTTCGGCGGCGCCAAGGCGGTGCTACGGAAACCCGCGGGCGATTACGACCGCGCGGCGCTGTTCCGCGCCTTCGGCCGCGTGGTCGAGGGACTGGGCGGGCTCTATGTCACCGCCGAGGATGTCGGGACCACGGTCGCCGACATGCAGGAGATCGCGGGCGTGACGCGCCATGTCGCGGGGCTGCCGCCCGCGAAGGGACGCGCCGGTGGCGATCCGTCGCCATGGACCGCGCGCGGCGTGTTCGAATCGATGCAGGCGGCGGCGGGCTTCGCGCTGGGGCGCGACCTGGCCGGGCTGACCGTCGCGGTGCAGGGCACCGGCCATGTCGGCGCCGAGCTCTGTCGCCACCTGGCCGATGCGGGCGCGAAGCTGGTCATCGCCGATCCCGACCCGGTGCGGCGCGACCGGCTGCGCGCGATCCTCGATGCGCAAGTGGTCGGGGTCGACGAGATCGCGACGGTCGAGGCCGACGTCTTCGCGCCCTGCGCGCTCGGCGGCGCGCTGGCCCGCGACACGGTCGCGGCGCTCAAGGCGCGGCTGGTGTGCGGCGCCGCGAACAATCAGCTGGCGACGCCCGATGTCGCGGACCTGCTGCACGAACGCGGCGTCGCCTATGTTCCCGACTATGTCGCCAATGCGGGCGGGATCATCAGCGTGTCGGCCGAATATCTGGGCGAAGGCCCGGCCGAGGTCGCCGAACGCGTCGCCGCCATCGCCCCGCGCGTCGCGGCGCTGCTCGAACGCGCGGCGCGCGAGGCGCGTTCGCCCGCGCTCGTCGCCGACGAAATGGCCGAAGAGGTGATCGCCGACGCGCAGCGGCGGGCGGCGGCCTGAATGCACCGCTTTCGGATCGAGGCGCTCGCCGACCCGCAGTCGCTGCCGCGCGTCGCCGGTTTCTTCGCGCAGCGCGCGATCGTGCCGACCAGCCTGTCGGCCTCGCTCGATCGCGGCTGGATGCGGATCGAGGTGGCGGTGGCGAACCTTGCCGCGCAGCAGGCGGCGATCCTCGCCGCCAAGCTGGGCGAGACGGCGGCGATCGCGGCGGTGGAACTGGAGGATTCGGGCGGCGCGATGCCGGCGATTCCGGTCGGCGCGCCGGCGTCGGTCGCCGTTTAACGGTCGGGTGCGTCAGGCCGGACGCGCGGCCTTGCCCTCCCGGCCCAGCTGGCGCCAGCTGATCGCCAGCAGCACGAGCGCGGCGACCGCATAGCGCGCGTAGAAGAGCTGCGCCGCCCAGCCGGGCAGCATCTCTGCGATCGCCAGCCGGTGATAGCCCGGCGGGAGCAGCGCCAGATAGCAGAGCCCGATCGCGACGGCTTCGCCCCACCCCTCGCCGGCCTCGATGCGGGCGAGCGACACGCGGCAGAGCTGGACGAACAGCGGAAACAGCAGGACATAGGTGTGTCCCCACCCCAGCGGCGCGACGAGGCAGGCGATGGCGGGCGCCCAGCTCGCGACGGTCAGGGCCGGCGCGCCGGTTCTCCGCACCCGCAGCATGATCGCCGTCATCGCCCCCAGCATCGCCAGGACGACACCGCCGCGCAGCCAGCCCGGCAGCGGCGCGGTCTGGTAGGACAGAGAATAGACTTCGAGCGGAAGATCGAGCCGCGTGACGATGGCGGCGATCGACTGGTTGTCGATATGGACGATCGCGCGGCCCGACATGGCAGGAAGCTGGGTCTGGAAATAGTCCAGATAGAGGGCGGGCGGCACCTTGACGAGCGCCACGAGCGGAATGCCGACGGCGGCGATGACGAACCCGGTCAGCATCGGGCGCCACTGCGGCCGGCAGAAAAGCCAGAACAGCATCAGAACCGGATAAATCTTGATCCAGCAGCCGGCGGCGATCAGCGCGCCGGCCAGCTTCGGCCAGCCGCGGCTGTCGAGCCAGACCGCCGCGACGCACAGGAACAGGATGATCGTGCCGACCTGTCCCTGCCGAACGGCGAGCATCGCGCCGGTCGAGGTGGCCAGCGCCACGATCACGAGCGCCGCGAGCCAATCGCGCCGCAGGCCCAGCGCCTCGCGCGTCAGGCTCAGCCACATCAGGCAGGACAGCACGCCGCATCCGACGATCACGGCGCTGGCGATCGCAAAGCCCTGTTCGACCGACCCGAGGAGCAGCGGCAGGAACAGCAGGGCGGCGGGCGGCGGATACAGATAGCCCTGCAGGCTCTCCCGCGCGTCGGGCGCATACAGGGTCGCGGGATCGGCGAGCAGCCGCCGCACGCTGTCGTAGAAAATCCGGTAATCGCTGCCGACATGCCCGTGCAGGCTCATCGCTTCGACGCCGTGAAGCAGCAGCAGAAGCGGCAGAAGCGCGGCGAGCGCCCATCGCAATCGAAGCGAAGAACGGGAATCGCTGGAAACCATGGTCCTGACGCTCCTGGGCTGCATTCCCGTAACCGATTGGCGCCAGTTCCTAGGCGACAAGTCTTGCGATATCCTTGATCGCCCTTCGCGCGCGGCGCGATCACGCGCTCTGGTCCCGGCGCCGAAAATCGCTATCAAGCGGCGCAACGCGGATTCACGGGGAGAGACGAAGTGAGCGGATGCCTCGAAGGGAAAGTCGTCGCGATCACCGGCGCGGGGCGCGGGATCGGCCGCGAGCTGGCGCTGCACTGCGCGGCGCAGGGCGCGGCCGTCGTCGTCAACGACCCCGGAGTCGCGCAGGCGGGCGACGGCGGCGACGCCGCCCCGGCCGAAACCACCGCCAACGATATCATAGCGTCGGGCGGCAAGGCGGCGGCCAATTTCGGCAACGTTGCCGACCCGAAGGAGGCCGCGAGCATCGTCGAGGATGCCGTCGCGCGCTTCGGCCGCATCGACGCGGTCGTGAACAATGCCGGCATCCTGCGCGACACCATCTGGCACAAGATGAGCTATGAGGACTGGAAAAGCGTCATCGACGTCAACCTGACCGGCGTCTTCAACGTTTCGAAGGCCGCGACGCCCCATTTTCGCGAGCAGCAGTCGGGCAGCTTCATCCATTTCACCTCGACCAGCGGCCTGATCGGCAACATCGGCCAGGCCAATTATTCGGCGGCGAAGCTGGGCGTCGTCGCGCTGTCGCAGTCGATCGCGCTCGACATGGCGCGCGTCGGCGTACGGTCGAACTGCATCGCGCCCTTCGCGTGGAGCCGGATGACATCGTCGATCCCCGCCGAAACCCCCGAGCAGCAGGAGCGCGTCCGGCGGATGCAGGAAATGTCGGCGGACAAGATTGCCCCGCTCGTCGCCTACCTTGCCTCCGATCTGTCGCGCGATGTCACCAATCAGATCTTCAGCGTGCGCAAGAACGAGATCCTCCTGTTTTCGAAGCCGCGCCCGGTGCGCTCGATGGTGAAGCTCGATGGCTGGACGGCGGAAACGATCGCCGACGAACTGATCCCCGCCTTTCGTCCCGCCTTCGCGCGCGCCGACGAGGTGTCGGCGCATGTCTTTCCCTATGACCCGGTCTGACGGAGGCGCCGCATGAGCGAATGGCAGGGCTGGATCGGGCGCGAGGAAGAACGGCGCGACCGGGTCGACGCGTCGGCGCTGGCGCGGTGGCTCGCGACGCTCGACCGCGGGCCGACGTCCGACGGCGCGGTGCCGCAGGGGTTCCACTGGTGCCTCGGCCTGCCCGATGCGCCGACCGCGCAGCTCGGCAATGACGGCCATCCGCGACGCGACGAGAGCGAAGACAGCTTCATGCCGCCCGCGCCGCTGCCGCGCCGCATGTGGGCGTCGAGCGAGGTCGAATTCCTGCGCCCGCTGCGCGTCGGAGAGACGATTGCGCGCCGCTCGCGCATCGCCGCGATCGCCGAAAAGCAGGGCGGATCGGGCAAGCTGCTGTTCGTCACGATCGAACATCGGACGCACGCCGGCAATACGCTCGCGCTGCGCGAGACGCAATCGATCGTGTTTCGCGAAGCGGCGTCCCCCGATGCGCCGCTGTCCCCGCCCGCGCCCTGCGCGGCGGGCTTCGACCCGGCAGCATGGGATGCCCATCGCCCGATGACCCCGAACGAGCCGCTGCTTTTCCGCTATTCTGCGCTGACCTTCAACAGCCACCGCATCCATTACGATCTGCCCTATGCGCGCGATGCGGAGCGTTATCGCGGGCTGGTCGTCCACGGCCCGCTCACCGCGACTTTGCTCCTCGACCTCGCGCAGCGCCAGTTCGGCGACAATGCCCTGACCCGCTTCGCCTTTCGCGGCCTGTCGCCGGCGATCTGCGGCGAGCCGCTGCACCTCGTGCTGCGCGGCGGCGGCGACGCGATCGAGCTGGGCGCCTTTGCCGGCGACGGCCGACAGATCATGAGCGGCACCGCCGCGACCTGACCCAGCGATAGGACCGATCATGCACTTCAGCCCCTATGATGCCGAGCATTTTCCCGAAATCCGCGAGGGCGTGCGCCGCCTGTGCGCCGAGTTTCCGGGCGAATATTGGCGCGAACTCGATGCGAAGCGCGAATATCCGACGGCGTTCGTCAAGGCGCTGACCGACGCGGGCTATCTGTCGGTCCTGATCCCGGAGGAATATGGCGGATCGGGACTGGGCCTGTCGGCGGCGGTCGCGATCCTCGAGACGATTCAGGCCGAAGGCTGCAACGGCGGCGCCTGCCACGCGCAGATGTATACGATGGGGACGATCCTGCGCCACGGCTCCGAAGAGCAGAAGCGTACCTATCTGCCGAAGATCGCGACCGGCGAACTGCGCCTGCAGGCCTTCGGCGTCACCGAGCCGACGAGCGGCACCGACACCACCGCCCTGCGCACCGTGGCGGTCCGTGAGCCTGCCCCGTCGAAGGACGGGGGCGACGATTATGTCGTCAACGGCCAGAAGATTTGGACCAGCCGCGCCGAGCACAGCGACCTGATGCTGCTGCTCGCACGCACCACGCCCCGCGACCGGGCCGCGAAGAAAACCGACGGCCTTTCGACCTTCATCGTCGACATGAAGGCGGCGCTCGCCGACGGTTCGCTGACGATCCGGCCGATCCGCACGATGATGAACCATGCGACGACCGAGATTTTCTTCGACAACATGCGCATCCCGGCGGCCAACCTGCTGGGAGAAGAGGGGAAAGGCTTTCGCTACATCCTGTCGGGCATGAATGCCGAGCGCGTGCTGATCGCCGCCGAATGCGTCGGCGACGCCAAATGGTTCACGAAGAAATCGGCCGATTATGCGAACGAACGCCACGTCTTCGGCCGCGCCATCGGCCAGAATCAGGGCATCGCCTTCCCGATCGCGCGTGCCTATGCCAACATGCGCGCGGCCGAACTGATGGTGCACGAAGCGGCCCGGCTCTACGAAGCCGGACAGCCGAACGGCGCCGAGGCGAACATGGCGAAGATGCTCGCCGCCGATGCGTCGAGCGAGGCGGGCAATGTCTGCATCCAGACGCACGGCGGCTTCGGTTTCGCCGAGGAATATGACGTCGAGCGCAAGTTCCGCGAGACGCGCCTCTATCAGGTCGCGCCGATCTCGACCAACCTGATCCTCTCCTTCCTCGCCGAGCATGTCCTCGGCCTGCCGCGGAGCTATTGATCGGCGACGAGCCGCGCGCGAAGCTGCCCAAGCGCGGCGGCGAGCTGCGCGACCTCCGCCTCCCCGTGTGACCCCGCAACGATCGAGGCCGACAGGCAGAAGCCGGGCGCCACGTCGGCGATGCCGACCGCGACCGTCCATATCCCGCGATGCGCGAAACCGCGGTCGATCGCATAGCCCCGCGCCGCCGCCTCGCGCACCTGCGCGGCATAGACATCGAACGGCAGATCGGCCTGCCAGCGCACGGGCGCATAGCGGCGCGCGAGTTCGGTATCGTCGACGCGCTGCGCCGCCGCCAGCGCCCGGCCCGCCGCGCCGCCGCCGAGCGGCTGGCGCTGCGCATCGGCGAACCGCAGCCGCATGACGGCGTCGCTTTCGGCGTGCGCGACGAGTTGCAGCCGCTCGCGCGAGGCCATTTTCCACAGCCCGACCGCGGCGTCGCCCTGCTGCGCCAATCTTGCCATCAGCGGCCGCGCGCGATCGATCAACGAGCGTCCCGCCCGGTCGCGCAATCCCTCGAAACCGTCCCATGGCCCCGCCAGCCGATAGCGCTTGCCGCCGGCGCCGCGCACGATGGCCCCTTCGGCCACCAGCGTGTTCAGCAGGTTGAAACAGCTCGACGGGCTGAGGTCGAGCGCGCGCCCGATCTCCGACAGCGTCAGGCCATCGCCATCGGCGAGCAGCCGCAGGATGGCAAAGGCTTGTGCGACGGACCGGACCGGCTGGCTCATCCCTCCTTCATATTTTTCCTGATGATGAAAAGCAAATTCCATTTATTGAAAAATGCCGAGGAACATCCTAGCCCACGCTCGAAGCGATTCGGCCCGCAACGCGCGGCGCCGAGGTGCGAAAAATCATTGCCATCGCGCGGTGGGCGGACAAGGATCGATCAGGACTTTTCCGCAAACGCGGGCGACAAGAAGGGACCGAAGGGATGCAGAACCTCGGAATGGACGCCGACGTCTTCGAACAGTTCATCGAACAGCTCGACCGCTATGTCCGCGAGCGCCTTCTCCCCGCCGAGAGGGAGATCATCGAGACCGACTGCATCCCCGACGACATCCTATCCGAAATGCGCGACATGGGGTTGTTCGGCCTGACCATCCCCGAGGAGTTCGGCGGTGCGGGGATGAATGTCAGCCAGTATATCCGCACCATCCATACGCTGTCCTATGCGATGCCGGCGTTCCGTTCGATCATCTCGATCAACATCGGCATGTTCACCTCGGCGCTCAAGAATGGCGGGACCGACGCGCAGAAGGCCGAATGGCTGCCGCGCGTCGCATCGGGCGAAATCGCCTGCTTCGGCCTGACCGAACCGGGATCGGGATCGGACTCGGCGGGGCTCCAGACCAGCGCTGCGCAGACCGACAACGGCTGGGTGCTGAATGGCACCAAGCGGTACATCACGAATTCGCCCTTTGCGACGGTCGGGCTGATCATGGCGCGGACGAGCAAGGAGAATCTGCCCAAGAACGCCCATGTCTCCGCCTTCATCGTGCCGATGGACGCGCCGGGCGTGTCGATCGGCAAGTCGGACAAGAAGATGGGCCAGGCGGGCAGCCATATCGCCGACATCGTGATGGACGACGTCCGCGTCGGCGGCGAGGCGCTGCTTGGCGGCGAACTCGGCAAGGGCTTTGCCTATGCGATGATGAGCCTCGACAACGGCCGCATGTCGGTCGGCGCCGCCGCCACCGCCTATGCCCGCCGCGCGCTCGACAGCGCGGTCCGCTATGCGACCGAGCGCAAGGCGTTCGGCGAGCCGATCGCGAACTTCCAGCTCATCCAGCAGATGCTCGCGCAGAGCGAGATCGACATCTATGCCGCCGAATGCATGATGGAGGACGTCACCCGCCGCGCCGACGCGGGCGAGAATGTCCTGCGCAAGGCCGCGGCGTTCAAGGTCTTTGCCAGCGAGATGTGCGGCCGCGTCGTCGACGCCTGCGTCCAGGTCTATGGCGGGGCGGGCTATCTGGCCGAATATGACGCCGAGCGCTTCTTCCGCGACGCGCGCATCTATCGCATCTACGAAGGGACGACGCAGATCCTTCAGCTTCAGATCGCCAAGCATATGCTGCGCGAGTTCCATGCGAATGGATAAGCCCGCCACGATCGAGGCCCCGGAGGGAGCGGCCCATGTATAACCTCCTCCCCGGCCTCTCCGTCATCGAGGCGTCGTCCTTCGTCGCCTCGCCCACCGCGGGCCTGTATCTCGCCCAGTTCGGGGCCGAGGTGATCCGCGTCGACCAGATCGGCGGCGGTCCCGATTTCCGGCGCTGGCCGGTCACGGAAAACAACGATTCGCTCTATTGGGAAAATCTCAATCGCGCGAAGAAGTCGGTCGCGCTCGACCTCGGCCGGCCCGAGGGGCGCGAACTGCTGCAGGCGCTGGTGCGCGCGACGGGGCAGTTCGTCACCAATTTCCCGGTCAAGGGCTTCCTGTCGCACGACCTGCTGGCCGAAGGGCGTCCCGACCTCATCACCATCCGTGTGATGGGCTGGGCCGACGGGTCGCCCGCGCTCGACTATACGGTGAACAACAGCGTCGGCTATCCGATGCTCACCGGTGCGGGGCCGGAGCCGGTCAACCATGTCCTGCCCGCGTGGGACCTGCTCACGGGCGCCTATGCCGCCTTCGCGCTGCTCGCCGCGGTCCAGCGGCGCGCCGCAACCGGCGACGGCGGCGAGGTGCGCCTGCCGCTGTCCGACGTCGCGATCGGCACCGTCGCCAACATGGGCGGCATCGCCGAGGTGCTCTATAGCGGAGCGAACCGGCCGCGGCTGGGCAACGCCGTCTATGGCCTGTTTGGCCGCGATTTCACGACACGCGACGGGCAGCGGACGATGATCGTCGTCGTCACGCCGCGCCAATGGGCGAATCTGATCGCGGCGCTCGACCTCGGCGATGCCGTCGCGGCGGTCGAGGCGGTGCGCGGCGTGTCCTTCGCGAAGGATGACGGGCTGCGCTTCACGCACCGCGACGCGCTCTATCCGCTGTTCGAGCGGGCGATCGCGCGCCGCGACCACGCCGACCTCGCCGCCGCCTTCGACGCGGGCGGGATCGTCCATTCGCCCTATCGCACGATGCTCGACGCCGCGAACGACCCGGCGCTGGTGGCGGACAACCCGATCTTCGCGGACGCGGCCAATCCGAGCGGCTTCGCCTATCCCGCCGCGGGCGCCTTCGCGACCATCCCGCAGGCCGACCGCCAGCCGCCCCGCCCCGCCCCGCGCAACGGCGAGCATTCGGAAGAGGTGCTGGCCGCCCGCCTGTCGCTGTCGTCGGGCGAGATCGCCCGGCTAATCGACGCCAGGATTGTCGGCATTGGTTGAGATATCCCTTTCTTCCGTCACCCCGGACTTGATCCGGGGTGACGATCCAATTCAATACCAGAAACATACCGGAGAATGACATGACCCTGCGCCGCGCCGCCATCGTCGCCCCGATCCGCACCGCCGTCGGCAAGTTCGGCGGCAGTCTGTCGTCGGTTACCGCCGGAGAGCTGGGCGCCGTCATCCTGAAGGCGCTGATCGACCGCACGAAGATCGACCCCGCACGCGTCGACGATGTCGTCTTTTCGCAGGGCTATGGCAATGGCGAGGCGCCGAGCATCGGGCATTGGTCGTGGCTTGCCGCGGGCCTGCCGCTCGAAGTGCCGGGCTATCAGCTCGACCGCCGCTGCGGCTCGGGCCTGCAGGCGGTCGTCAACGCCGCGATGATGGTGCAGACGGGCATGTCCGACATCGTCGTCGCGGGCGGCGTCGAATCGATGTCGAACGTCGAGCATTACACGACCGACATTCGCAAGGGCGTACGCGCGGGCAATCTGACGCTGCACGACCGGCTGACGCGCGGGCGCGTGATGTCGCAGCCGGTCGAGCGCTTCGGCGTCATCACCGGAATGATCGAGACCGCCGAGAATCTGGCAAAGGATTACAACATCACCCGCGAGCAGGCCGACGCCTACGCCGTGCGCAGCCACCAGCGCGCCGCGGCGGCGTGGGACAAGGGTCTGTTCGACGACGAACTCGTCCCGGTCAGCGTGCCGCAGAAGAAGGGCGACCCGGTCGTCTTCGCGCACGACGAAGGCTATCGCGCCGACGCGAGCATGGAGACGCTGGGCAAGCTGCGCGCGCTGGAAGGCGGCGTCGTCACCGCGGGCAACGCCAGCCAGCAGAATGATGCCGCCGCCGCATGCCTCGTCGTCGCCGAAGACAAGCTGGACGAACTCGGCCTCGAACCCATTGCCTGGTTCCATAGCTGGGCGGCGGCGGGATGCGACCCGAGCCGCATGGGCATCGGACCGGTGCCCGCGGTCGAGCGGCTGTTCGCGCGCAATGGGCTCGGCTGGGACGACATCGACCTCGTCGAACTCAACGAAGCCTTCGCGCCGCAGGTGCTCGCGGTGCTCAAGGGCTGGGGCTGGTCCGACGACGACAGCCGCAACGAGATACTCAACGTCAACGGATCGGGCATCTCGCTCGGCCACCCGATCGGCGCGACCGGCGGGCGCATCCTCGCCAATCTGACGCGCGAACTGGTGCGCCGCGACGGCCGTTACGGGCTGGAGACGATGTGCATCGGCGGCGGCCAGGGCATCGCTGCGATCTTCGAGCGCGCGGCCTGACCATGGAGCTCCGCCCGGCTCTGGCGGCGGCGCAAGCCTATCGCGCGACGGCGCAAGGGGCGCTGGCCGCACGGCTGGCGGCAAACCCGATCGACGCCGAGCAGCGCGCAGCGCACGGCTTCGCATGGGTCGCGACGACGGTCGCCGCGCTGGAAGCCGTGCTCGACTGGCTCGAGGCCGGAAGGGGCGACAACCCGCTCGACGCGCAGGTCGCGACGCTGGCCTTCGCCGAAAGCATCGGCCAGCTCGCCGGCGGGCTGCCGATGGGGCAGAATGAAATCTTCCGCCCGGCCGACCTCGGAATCGGCGCGGCCGCCCGGACGCTCGCCGATGCCTGCGCCGATCTGCTCGACGCCGACCATGCCGCAATGCGCGCCGCTGTCGCTGCCGCGCTCGCCGAGGGTCACTGGCCGAGCGAGACGCTGCACGACGCCGACCTCGACGCGATCCGCGACCAGTATCGCCGCTTTACCGAAACGGAGATCATCCCCCACGCGCATGGCTGGCACCTCGCCAACGCCCTGATCCCCGACGCCACGGTTCAGGCGATGGCAGACCTCGGCACCTTTGGCGTTTGCATAGCGGAAGAATTCGGCGGCCTCGGCCTCGGCAAGCTCGTCATGTGCATCATCACCGAGGAGCTGTCGCGCGGCTGGATCGGCGCGGGGTCGCTCGGCACGCGGTCGGAGATCGCGGGCGAACTGATCGCGATGGGCGGCACCGACGCGCAAAAGGCCGAATGGCTGCCGAAGATCGCCAGCGGCGAGATACTGCCGACGGCGGTGTTCACCGAACCCGACACCGGCTCCGACCTCGGCGCGCTCCAGACGCGCGCGCGGCGGGTCGGCGACGGCTGGGTGATCGACGGCGCGAAAAACTGGATCACCCACGCCGCGCGCTCGGACCTGATGACGCTGCTCGCGCGCACCGTTCCCGACGCCAAGGGCTATGCGGGCCTGTCGATGCTGCTGGTTCCCAAGCCGCGCGGGACCGAGGCCGATCCCTTTCCGGCCGAAGGGATGAGCGGCAGCGAGATCGAGGTGCTCGGCTATCGCGGGATGCGTGAATATGCGCTGCAGTTCGACGCGATGCAGGCCCCCGCCGACGCGCTGCTCGGCGGCGAGGAAGGGCAAGGCTTCAAGCAGCTCATGCGCACCTTCGAGGGCGCGCGCATCCAGACCGCGGCGCGCGCGGTCGGGGTGGCGCGACGCGCGCTCGAACTCGGGCTCGCCTATGCGCTCGCCCGCAAGCAGTTCGGCAGGGCGATCGTCCATTTTCCGCGCGTCGCCGACAAGCTGGCGATGAGCCTCGTCGATTTCGTCGCCGCGCGCGAGTTGAGCTACGCCGCCGCACGCGCCAAGGACTCGGGCAAGCGCTGCGACATCGAGGCGGGAATGGCAAAGCTGCTCGGCGCGCGCGCCGCCTGGTCGAACGCCGACGCGGCGCTGCAAATCCACGGCGGCAACGGCTACGCGCTCGAATATGAGATCAGCCGCGTGCTGTGCGACGCGCGCATCCTCAATATCTTCGAGGGTGCGGCCGAGATTCAGGCGCAGGTCATCGCGCGCGGGCTGACCGCCGGGCGGAACTAGATCGCATTCGTTTTCAGAGCATGGTGATTTTGGATAGACCCGCTTCGTCATTGCGAGCGGAGCGAAGCCATCCAGGGCGGTCTGCGCACGCTCTGGATTGCCGCGCGGCTTCGCCGCTCGCAATGACGATCATTCGATGTCACGCTCTAAATGAACCTCGATACTCCCGCGAAGGCGGGAGTCCAGAGCGGCGAAAAGCCCGCGTCGGCATATGAACGCTCGGGGTCCCCGCCTGCGCGGGGACACAAGAACATTCAAACGGCATATTTCGGCTTCCTCGTCACCCGGACTTGATCGGCATATATAGCCTTCAGGCAAGTCAGGAGCTGCTCCCCGGCGAAAGCCGGGGGCCAGATGGCACAGCGCTGCTTCGCATGGACCCCGGCTTTCGCCGGGGAACGGTGACTTGGCGAAAAGGTATAATTGCCGACTTGATCCGGGGTGACGATACAGGAACACGCGCCATCGCCCCGTCGCACATCGTCATGGATTACCGCGATTTAAGGGTAATTTTACAGCTCGCGGGCTAGAGGGGCGCGATGAATGCCACCCTCTCCCCTCCGCTGCTGCTGCTCATCCTGACCAGCGTCGGCATGTCGGCGCTCGCCCAGATGCTGCTCAAGCTGGGGGTGCAGGGCGCACGAGCCACGCGGACCCTGTCCGAAACCATGCTGGCCTATGCCAGTTCGCCCTATCTGATCGCGGGCTTCGCGCTCTATGGCCTCGGCGCGGTGCTGTGGCTGTTCGTCCTCGCGCGCCTGCCGCTGAGCGTCGCCTATCCCTTCGTGGGGCTGGGTTTCATCTTCACGATGCTGATCGGTGCGATGGCCTTTCACGAACATCTGTCGCTCACGCGCATCGCCGGTACGCTGTTGATCGCGCTCGGCTGCGTCCTCGTCGCGCAGAGCGCTGGCGGTTCATGATCGGGGCGGCCGCCGCCTGGATCGAAGCCCATTATCGCGGACTGGTCGCAACGCTGATCGCCGCGACGGTCGGCGTGCGCCTGCTCGCCTGGTTCGCGATCGGCGAGCCGCTCGGCAACGACGGTCTCGCCTATTTCCGCATGGCGGAAGCGATGGCGGGCGGGCATTGGCCGGTCGATCAATGGGGGCAGCACGCCTTCTATTCGATCGGCTATCCGGCGGTGCTGACTCCTTTCTTCGCGCTGTTCGGCGCGAGCGTCGGGACCGCGATCGCCGCGAATCTGGCGCTAGCGGCGGTGAGCGCGGCGCTGCTGGTGCTGCTCGCGCGCGAAATCGCGATGCGGCCGCCCTTGATCCTCCTGCTCCTGCTGGTTCATGCCCTGTGGATCCCCGGCATCTGGAACAGCGCGATGCTGGCGCGCGAGAATCTGTCGACGCCGCTCTTCCTGCTCGTCCTGCTCGCGTCTTGGCGGATGCTACGCGGCGGCGGCAGCAAGACCGCGCTGCTCGCGGGCGTCGCCTATGGCGCGGCGATTCTGACCGGGGGGTCCGCACTGCCGCTGATTGTCGCGCCGCTGCTCGCGCTGCTGTGGACGGGGGAGCAGCGGATACGTCGCGGCCTGCTGGTCGGGGCCGGCGCGCTGGCCCTGCTCATCCCCTGGGCCGCCGCCGCCACGGCCATGGTCGGCGCACCGACGCTCAACACCAACGGCGGCTTCAACCTCTATCTCGGCAACAATCCCGCGGCGACGGGCGCCTTCGTCAGCATCGCGGACACCCCGGCAGGCCCCGAGTGGGGGGAGATGCGCCAGCGGCTCGGCGAGCGCGGGGCGAGCGCCGAACTCGGCGCGCGCGCCATCGCCTATGCCGGCGCGCATCCCGCGCGAACCGCGAGTCTCGGCCTCACCAAGCTCGCGCTGTTCTGGGCGCCGAACGTCCCCGACGCCGCCGATTTCGCACAGTCGCGCGCGGTGGCGACGGCGCGCTTCGTCGAGGTCGCGCAATATCTGCTTATCCTCGGCTTTGCGCTGTTCGGCCTGCTCGCCGGCGGAGGAACACCGCGGCAGCGCTGGATCGTCGCGGCGGCGATCGCCGGTTTCTGGGCGCTGCACGCCACCACCTATGTCATCACCCGCTATCGCGACCCGGCGATCCCCGCGCTGATGCTGTTCGCGGTCGTCGGCTGGGGCATCGCCTGGGACCGGCTGCGCGCCCGCCCGAAGGAGGCGCTCGATGCCGCCGCATGATCCCGCCGAGCCGGCCAAGGTCGCCCTGATCGTCGATCTCGACCGGACGCTGACCCGCGCCGATGTCGCAGTCGAATCGCTCGTGCGCCTGATGCGGCGCAGCCCGATGCTGTTCTGGCAATTGCTGCTCGCGCTGCTGTGGGGCCGCGCCGCACTCAAGACGCGCCTCGCCCGGCTCGATCCGGTCGATCCGGCGCTGTTGCCGCTGCGCGCCGAGGTCGTCGACCTGATCGGCGAAGCGCGCCGCGACGGCCGCCCGGTCATCCTCGCCAGCGCCGCGCACCGACGCAATGTCGGCCGCGTCGCGCGCCATCTGGGACTGTTCGACCGCTATCTGGGATCGAGCCGCCGCCGCAACCTGAAGAGCGCCGGAAAGCTGCGCGCGATCCGCGCCGCGATCGGCGACGCACCCTTCGACTATGTCGGCGATTCGACCGCCGACCGCGCGATCTGGCGCGAGGCGCGGCACGCCTACACGGTGGGCGTGCCGACCCGCTCGGCGAACGAGCAGCGCGTCGGCCCGCCCCCCAGGAGCCCGTTTCGCGCGCTGGTGAAGGCGATCCGCCCGCATCAATGGGCGAAGAATGCGCTGGTCTTCGTGCCGCTCGCTACCTCGGGCCATATTCTCGATTTCGTCGCGCTGGGGCAGGCGGCGCTCGCCTTCGTCAGCCTGTCGGTGATCGCGTCGAGCGTCTATCTGCTCAACGACCTGCTCGACATCGACGCCGACCGGCGTCACACACGCAAGCGCTCGCGCCCCCTCGCGGCGGGCGATCTCGGCATTCCACTGGCGCTCGCGATCAGCGGCGCGGCCGCGATCCTGGGCCTTGCCATCGGCTGGTTTCTGCTCGGCCCCGCGACCTTCGCCGCGCTCGCGGCCTATTTCGCGCTGACGCTCGCCTACAGCTTCCGGCTCAAGTCGGCGATGATCGCCGACGTGCTCGCGCTCGCCTCGCTCTACACGATCCGCATGATCGTCGGCGCCGCCGCGATCGCGGTCGCCCCGTCGATGTGGCTGCTGATCTTCTCGATCTTCTTCTTCCTCAGCCTCGGCTATCTCAAGCGCTATGTCGAGCTCGACGAAAGCCGCAACGAGCGGCACCAGCTGTTGTCGGGACGCGGCTATGTGCCGTCGGACAAGATGTTCGTCGCGATGGGCGGCGTCGCGTCGGGCATGGTGTCGCTGCTCGTCCTGCTGCTGTTCGCCGCCGAAAAGGGCGAAGGCGGCGAATATGCGCATCCGGCACTGCTGTGGCTGCTCGTCATCCCGCTGCTCTATTGGCTCAACCGCATCTGGATGATGGCGGGGCGCGGCCAGGTCGACGGCGATCCCGTCGCCTTCGCGCTGCGCGACCGGCGCAGCATCGTCGTCGGCGCGCTGCTCGCGGTCATCGTCGTCGCCGCCAAATATGGCGGCTGACGACGACCCTCGCTTCACACTTTCCTAGAAATCATACCCCAGCGTCAGGCCGAAGGTTCGCGGCTGGTTAGCGAAGCGCACGACCACATTGGCGTTGCTGGCGACCGCCGACCAGTAATATTTGTTGAACAGATTCTTCGACCACAGCGACAGCGACCAGCCGGCCTGCGACTTCAGGCCGAGGCTGGCATTGACGACGGCATAGGAATCGACCTTGTAGAGCGGATCGTCCTCGAAGATCGTGTTCGCCTTGCCCTGATAGCGCAGGCTGACCGCGCCATTGGCGCTCAGCGTGTCGGTCACCGGCGTATCGTAGGCCGCGACGATGCTGCCCTGGAAGCGCGGGCTGTAGATAAACTCCGCCCCGTCGAAATTCTCCGGCTGGCCGGCGGCGTTGGTGCCGACATAGTCGATCACGCGGGTCTTCAGCCACAGGCCGTTGGCGGCGATCGTCACGCCCTGCGCGGGACGCAGCGTCAGTTCGCCCTCGAAGCCATAGGCCCTCGATTTGGGCACATTGTCGAGGCGCGACAACGCGGTGTAGATCGGATCGGCGAAATAGGTGCTGATCTGCTTGTCCTTGTAATCGTAGTAGAAGGCGGCGAAATTGGCCTGCAGCAGACGGTCGGCCAGCGTCGCCTTCAGCCCCAATTCGTAGGCCGTCAGCTTTTCCTGCGTCACCGGCGCGTTCTGCCGCGCCTTGCTCGCCGCGTTGACCGGCGAGGTGCCCGACTTGTAGCCGCGGGATACCGACGCATAGACCAGCGTGTCGTCGTTCGGCGACCAGTCGAGCACGACGCGCCAGGCGAGGTTGTTCTCGTCCAGCGTCGACACCACCGGACCGAAGCTGTTGGTCGCATCGTCGAAGGTGTTGCACTGCCCCTCCACGATCGGCGCCGGGATGGGCAGCGTGCCCCCCGCCGAGAAGAGGAAGCGGTTCACGATGTTGACGTTCGGCAGCATGCTGCCCTTGTAGTCGCGCGAGCAGCCCACATAGTCCTGCTTGTCCTCGGTATAGCGAAGGCCGACGGTCAGTTTGAGCTGCTCGGTCAGCTCGGCGTCGGCATTTCCGAAGATGCTCCACGTCCTGGTGTTCATCGTGCCGATGTCTTCATAGGTGCGGAAGGCCGTCGCCATGTCGGCGGCGGTGTATCCGCCGGAATTGAACGGCGTGTCGAGCAGGTTGACGCCGGGAACGAGGATATAGGGCACCGCGCGGATGAAGCGCGAGTTCGCATTGTCGCCGAGCATCGTGCGGTTGCTGTCGACGATCTTGTCATGGCCGTAATAGGCGCCGACCAGCCAGTTCAGCGTGCCGGCCTCGCCTTCGAAATGAATTTCCTGCGCAAAGCTCTTGATGCGGCCGTCGGCCTTCTGCAGCAGGATTTCATAGGGCGCGCCGCTCCAGTCGGACAGCGCCTTGCGCTGGAAATCATTGTAGCTGGTCAGGCTGACGAATTTCACCGCATCAGCGACATCCTGATCGACGCGCAGTTTCAGGCCCCAGAAGCGATTGTCTTCGGCCAGGTCGCCGGGCAATCCGGCGCCGCGGCCGACGTCGGCCGATCGCCCCGCCTCGGGCGCCCAGTCCGCCTGGCTCGCCCGGGTCGGGAAATTGCCGGCGATATAATCCGCCAGCCCCGGCGCGTTGAAGAGGTGCGATGCGCTGGTTCCCGTCACCGGGTCGGTCGCCGGGGTGAAGCCGATGCCCTGCCCGGCGACCGTGTCCGACTTGTTCTGCCACCAGGTCACCGACAGGTCGATGCTGGTGCCGGGGCCGGGGTCGATCGCCAGCGAGCCCCGGATGCCCAGCTTGTCGACCTTGCCGAGCCGTTCGCCGGGGCGCGAATTGCTGACCTGCCAGCCCTTGTCGCTGTTCTCGCTGCGCACCGCGATCCGCGCCGCAACCCCTTCGCCGAGCGGCCCCGAGACGTGGCCCGCGAAATTATAGGTCCGGTAGTTCCCGAGTTCGGCGGTGACGCCCGCGTCGAAATGATCGGTCGGCTTGGCGGTGATGAAGTTGATCAGCCCGGCCGTCGTGTTGCGGCCATAGAGCGTGCCCTGCGGCCCCTTCAGCACCTCGACGCGCTCGAGGTCCATGATCGGGCCGGTGTTCATGATCGGATAGGCATAGGCGACCTCGTCGACATAGGTGCCGACGGTCGAGGTCGCAGACAGGTTGATCGTGTTGAAGCCGATGCCGCGCAGCGTATAGGTGGGCACGCCCTGATAGCTTTGCGACACGGTAAAGCTCGGCGCCACCGCGGTCAGGTCGCGCACGTCGGTGACGCGCAGGCTTTCCAGCGTCGCGGCGTCGACCGCCTGCACGGCCATGCCGATGTCGTTCAGCGATTCGGCGCGGCGCTGTGCGGTGACGATGATCTCGCCGTCGGTCCGCGCCGCCGTTTCCGCTTCGTCAGCCAGCGCCGGCGGCGCAACGGACAGGCCGGCGGCGGTGCCGGCGAGCAGGAACAGTCGATAGGCCTTCATTCGTCATCTCCCTCAAACGGCTGGCCGATGCGGCTCGTCTTTGCGCGAGCGCCGGCGCGGCCGGACCCTGTCAGAGGATATAATTGCGGCCCCGCTCACAAGCTGGCATCTGTGTCAGTATCGAACCGGGGGGAGGACATGTGACGGACAAACGGGCGCTTTGCTGGTCGGAACTTCCCGCGCTGATCGCCGACGTGCAGGCGATCGGCGACGCGACCGGCCTTTCCTATATCGCCGCGCAGGCCGACCTCGGCGATCCCGAACCGATGGCCGACGAGCACGGCCGCCCCTATGCGGAGACCAGCTTCCGCTGGATCGATCCGGCCTATGCCTATTGGCGCGACCGCAAGCTGGCGCTGCACGTCGCCTTCCTGACCGCGGCGCGGCTGATCGCCGAGCCTTTCTATTACAGCGACGGGCGGCTCGGCAGCTGGCGCGCGACCGCGCTGCTCGACGCGGTCGATTGCCAGCAGGCGAAGGAGACCCCCAATTTCGGCGAGGCGATCATCGCGCCGGTCCATCTGCCGCGCGGGCTGGTCGGCGCCGTCTTCTGGTGCTCGCGCGAGCCTGTCGGGGTCGAGGCGCTGTTCCGCGCGCATGCCGGCACGATGCACAACCTCGCGCTGCGCCTCGTCGCGACGCACAACGAGGCGCGGGGCCGGCCGCGCAACGCCACCGTGCCGCAGACGCTGACCCGGCGCGAGGTGCAGTGCCTGCGCTGGGCCGCCGCGGGCAAGACCGATGGCGAGATCGGCATCATCCTGTCGCTGTCGGTGTCGACGGTGCGCTTTCACCTGCGCAACGCAGCCGCCAAGCTGGGCGCCACCGGGCGCGCGCAGTCGATTCAGATCGCCGCCGGGCTGGGCTTCGTCGGCGCGCAGGCCGCCTGACGCATCCGCCAGCTTGGCCGGGTCGCCGCGCCGTTTAGGAACAGGGCATGGACATCGCACTCGAACCCGATCTTCACGCGTTCCGCGACATGGTGCGCGCCTTCCTGGCCGAGCATCTGACCGAGGAACTGCGCCGCGCCGCCGAGCGCGCGACCAGCGTCTTTATCGATCCCGCCATATCGCTGCCGTGGCAGCGCATCCTGCATGCGCGCGGCTGGGCGGCGCCCGACTGGCCCGAACGGTTCGGGGGACCGGGCTGGAGCGAGATCGAGCGCTATGTCTTCGCCGCCGAATGCGTCGCGGCGGGCGCACCGAATCTCGCGCCGATGGGGCTGAAGATGGTCGCCCCGGTGATCATGCATTATGGCTCGCCCGATCAGCAGGCGCATTACCTGCCGCGCATCCTGTCGGGCGAGGATTATTGGTGCCAGGGCTTTTCGGAACCCGGCGCCGGCTCCGACCTCGGCCGGCTTCAGCTTCGCGCGGTCCGCGACGGCGCCGACTATGTCCTCAACGGGTCGAAGATCTGGACGACGCACGCCCATTTCGCGAACCGCATGTTCTGCCTCGTGCGCACGTCGAACGAAGGCAAGCCGCAGGCCGGGATCAGCTTCCTGCTGCTCGACATGCAGTCGCCGGGCATCGGCGTCGAGCCGATCCGCACCCTCGCCGGCGAGCATGAACTGAACCAGGTCTTCTTCGACGACGTCCGCGTCCCCGTCACCAACCGGCTGGGCGAGGAGAATGACGGCTGGTCGGTCGCCAAGCATCTGCTCACCTTCGAACGCGGCGGCAAATATGCGCCGGCCCTGATGGGACAGCTTCGCCGCCTGCGCGGCCACGACGTGCCCGATCCGGTGATCCGGGCGCGGCTCGACCGCGAGGCAGTGACGCTGCGCGCGTTGCAGGCGCTGGAGATGAAGGCGATGCGCGGTCTCGGCGGCGGCGCGGCGCTCTATGCCTCTGCGCTCAAGCTGCTCGGCACCGAAGCGGCGCAGCGCATCGACACGCTGGCGTGCGAAATCGCCGGTCCGGCGGCGTGGAGCGAAGCCGACGGCCAGACGCCGGCGAGCCTTGCGGTCGCGGTGCCGCGCTATCTGAACGGGCGCGCGGCCACCATCTATGCGGGATCGAACGAAATTCAGCGCGACCTGATCGCGCGCCAGATTCTCGGCTGACCGCCGCCTTCAGGCCGCCGCCTCGGCAAAGCGCGCGAGATGCGTGGCCTGCGGCCCCATCGCCGCCGCGATTCCCAGCGCACGCTTGAAACGGCTGCCGAGCGCCAGTTCCTCGGTCAGCCCCATCGCGCCATGGATCTGCACCGCGCCCTCGCCGACGATCCGCACCGCGTCCTGCACCTCAACGCAGGCCGCACCGACCGCGGCGGCGCGCGCCGCCTCGTCACCGTCCACCGACAGCACCGCCAGTTCGGTGAGCGCGGCCGCCTTCATCAGTGCGAGCTGCATGTCGGCGCAGCGATGGCGCAGCGCCTGAAACGAGCCGATGGGCACCCCGAATTGCCGGCGCTGCCCCATATAGGCGGCGGTGTCGTCGATCATGCGCCGCATCAGCCCGACGGCCTCGCCACACCGCCCCGCCAGCACCATATCGGTGACGATCTCGGTCGCCGCGCGCGCCGCTTCCCCCTCGGCAAGCGCCTCGACTTCGGCGGGACCGGACGCAAAACCCAGGTCGGCGGTGACGCTGCCGTCGAGCATGATCCGGTGGCGCTGTTCGACGCGGTCGGGGTCGGCGGCGACGAGCAGGACCGCCTGCGGATCGGCGACGACGAACAGGTCGGCCTCGGCCGCGCCGGCGACCAGCGTCGCCAGTCCGCGCAGCCGCCATCCCCCGTCCGCCGCCTCGACGATCGGCATAGCGGCGGCCGTCGCCGGACAGACCAGCGCCGCCCGCTGCCGCCCTTCAGCCAGCGCCCCCAGCGCAGCGTGACCCGGCGCCAGACGCCCGACGAGCCAGGTCGCCGCCGCGTGCGAGAGCCAGTCGGCGCCCGCCAGCGCCGGTCCCAGCTCCGCCATCAGCAGCGCCGTCTCGACCGCGCCGCCACCGAAGCCGCCCGCCGCCTCGGGGATCGTGACGCCGCCAAGGCCGAGCGCAGTCAGGTCGGCCCACCCCACCCGCTCCTTGTCGGCAAGGAAGCGCTGCACGCTGTCGCGCAACATCTGGCGTCCGGCGTCGAGCGGAAGGTCGAGGCCCGCCATCGTCACCCGGCCCGTGCCGCGACGAAATCATATCGGCATGCCGTCATCGTCGTCTCTCCAATCGCTTCCATGCCGGCGCGGCGCATGCGGCCGCCCTTTCCCATTGAGATCATGCCGCTTTGGTCCACGATGCTCTAGCTGGCGAGCGTGTCAGGTCGCGCCGTGGCTAATCGCGGCTTAATCATCGCAACAAGCGCTCGTTAATGGCCATATGACCACTTACGCAACATCATCGAACGAGCCGGTCGGGCGGCTCCTTGGCTGGCTGGGGCTCAAATCCGCGCGGGGGCACGACGATGCCGCCGGTGCGGTGGCGGCCCAAATGGGTGAGGCGCGCGACCGCCCCCATGAAGTGCGAAGTCAACTCGCCCATTCGATCATGTCCTTCCTTCTCGACAACGACCTCGATATTTCGCCCGCCAACCTCGTCCTGGCGCATGGCGCCTTTTCCGGAACCAACCCCAAGCTTGCGCGCCAGTTCGCGGCGCGATCGCAATCGGCAGAGGGGATCACCCAGCCCTGGCTCGACGAGCTGGTCGCGCACGAACCCGAGCAGCAGGGACGCGCCGACCTCGACCGGCTGATGGCCAAGCTCGAAACCGATCTCGACAGTTTCCAGGCGAGCACCCGGCAGGCGCGCAGCGTCACCAGCGATTATGGCGTCGAACTGGCGCAGCATGTGTCCGACCTCGAACAGGTCGAGAAGACGGGGCGGATCGTCTCCAACCTCGCCGTGCTGGCGCGCACGATGCTCGAACGCACCCGCAAGGCCGAGGACGACATGCACCGGAGCGAGGAGGAGGCGAAGGCGCTTCGTCGCAGCCTCGCCCGCGCCAAGCGCGATGCCGAGATCGACTATCTGACCGGCCTGCCGAACCGCCGTGCCTTCGAGGCGCTGCTCGATCGCCACCATGGCGAAGCGCGCGCGGCGTGCGAGGCGCTGAGCGTCGCCTTTTGCGACATCGACGAATTCAAGAAGATCAACGATGTGCACGGGCACGACGCCGGCGACCGGGTGATCAAGATGATCGCCGACACGCTCGCGCACATCTCGAATGACCATTGCCATGTCGCGCGCCATGGCGGCGAGGAATTCGTGATGCTGTTCCGCGGCCTGACGCCGAGCGAGGCAGCGAAGCAGCTCGACGACGCGCGTGAGCGGCTGTCTGCGCGCCGCCTGATCAACCGCAAGACCGACGAGCCGTTCGGGCAGATCACCTTTTCCGGCGGGGTGGCCGACGTCTTCGGCTATGCCGATCCGCGCGCGGCGCTGAAAGCCGCCGACGAAGCGCTCTACCGCGCCAAGGAAAGCGGGCGGAACCGCATCGAGATCGCCGCCTAACGAGCCCAGAGCCGTCAGCCGTGGCGGCTCCAGCGCGCGAAGATCGCAGTGGGCAGCAGCAGTCCGCGCGCCTCCTCGCGCACCGCGAGTTCGCCGCATTCGACCTTGCCGGGCAGGTCGGCGAAAAGCTGCGCCAGCAGCTCGCCGATCGCCAGCGCCGACATCCGCACCGCATAGACGGTGAGGAACAGCGCGCGGCTGTCGGCGTCGAGCAGGTGGCGGCAATCGGCGAGCAGCGGCGCCAGCCCCTCCTCGATCTGCCAGCGCTCGCCGTTCGGGCCGCGCCCGAACTTGGGCGGGTCGAGCAGGATGGCGTCGTAGCGCCGTCCGCGCCGCACCTCGCGCGCCGCGAACTTGCCGGCGTCGTCGACGATCCAGCGGATCGGCCGCTCGGCCATGTCGGCGAGCGCGGCATTCTCGCGCGCCTGCGCGACCGATTTCTTCGAGGCGTCGACATGCGTGACCGCCGCACCGGCGGCCGCGAGCGCCTGGCTGCCCACCCCGGTATAGCCGAACAGGTTGAGGAAGGCCGGATCGGTCTTGTCCGCGACCTGTTCGCGCAGCCAGTCCCAGACCGGCGCCATGTCGGGAAAGAAGCCCAGGTGGCGAAAGGGCGTGCAGCTTGCGGTGAAGCGCGCCTCGCGCCAGCCGAGCGGCCAGCCTTCGGCGGGCACGGGGCGGTGATAATACCAGCGCCCGCCGCCATCCTCGTCCGACGCGGGGATGAACTCGCCATCGGCCTTGTCCCATTCGGCCTGCGGCAGCGCGGGCTGCCACATCGCCTGCGGTTCGGGGCGGATGAAGCGATAGCGGCCATAGCGTTCGAGCTTGCGCCCGCCGCCGCTGTCGACCAGCCCATAATCCTCCCACGCGTCCCCGACGAGCGTCGCCAGGGGCAGCAGGTCAGCCACGGGCGGCTTCCGCCAGGATATGCGCCTTCACCGCGTCATAGTCGCCGGGCAGCTTGCTGTAGCGCTCCTCGCGCTCGAACAGGTTGCCGAGCCGCGGCGGCAGCGCCGGACGCACCCCGGTCGCGCGTTCGACCGCGTCGCGGAACTTCGCGGGATGCGCGGTCGCCAGCGTGACGACGGGTACGTCGCCGTCGATCTCCAGCGCGCGCGCAGCCGCCAGGCCGACGGCGCTGTGCGGGTCGATGATCTGCCCGCCCCGTTCCTGCGCCCAGCGCAGCGCCAGCGTCATACCGTCGGCATCGATCCGCGCGCTGGAGAACAGCGCCTGCGCGCCGGCGCGCATGTCGGCGGGGATCGTCATCGCGCGGCTGCGGTCGAATTCGGCCATCATCCCGGCGATCGCCGCGCCGTCGCGCCCCGACAGGTCGAACAGCAGCCGCTCGAAATTGCTGCTGACCTGGATGTCCATGCTCGGCGTCGCGGTCGGGGTGACGGTGCCCGCGCTGTAATCGCCGCTGGTCAGCGCCCGGTGGAGAATGTCGTTGACGTTGGTCGCGACGACAAGCCGCGCGATCGGCAGCCCCATCTGCGCCGCGACATAGCCCGCGAAGACGTCGCCGAAATTGCCGGTCGGCACGCTGAACGCCACCGGCCGCTCGGGCGCCCCGAGCCGCACGGCGGCATAGAAATAATAGACGACCTGCGCCATCAGCCGCGCCCAATTGATGCTGTTCACCGCCGACAACGTCAGCCGGCTCCGCGCCTCGGCATCGCCGAACAACCGCTTCACCATCGCCTGCGCATCGTCGAAACTGCCGTCGATCGCGATATTATGGACGTTGGGCGCGAGCACGGTGGTCATCTGCCGCCGCTGCACGTCGCTGACCCGGCCTTCGGGGTGGAGCATGAAGATGCGGATATGGTCGCGTCCCGCGACCGCCTCGATCGCCGCCGATCCGGTGTCGCCCGAGGTGGCGCCGACGATCGTCAGTTCGGTCTCGCCGCCGCGCAGGAAGGTTTCGAAAAGCTGGCCGAGCAGTTGCAGCGCCACGTCCTTGAACGCCAGCGTCGGGCCGTGGAAGAGTTCGAGCAGCCAGTGGCGATGGTCGAGCTGGACGAGCGGCGTCACCGCATCGTGCCCGAAGCGGCCGTATGCGGCCTTGCACAGCCCGCGCAGTTCGTCCTCGCTCAGCACGCCGGCGACGAAGGGCGCCATCACCCGCACCGCCGTCTCGACATAATCGAGCCCAGCGAGCGCACGAATCTCGTCGGCCGTCATTTGCGGCCAGCGCGCGGGCACATAGAGGCCGCCGTCGTCGGCGAGGCCGGCAAGTGTGGCGGCACGAAAGTCGAGGGTCGGCGCGGAGCCGCGGGTGCTGATATAATCCATCACGGCCATGCGCCCTAACGGCGCGCCGTCATCGCTGCAAGCGGCGGCGTAGCGCGAGGACGTAAATCGCCACCGCCATCGCGGCGAACAGGAACCATTGCACGGCATAGGCAAGGTGGTTGTTCGGCACGTCGGCGCCCGATGGCACCGCGCTCGCGCGCAGGCCCGGCGCGGGCTGGTCGGCGACGAGCATCGCCCGCGCCGGCACCGCCCTGCCCGTCAAATGCTCGATCAGCCCCGGCTGGTCGGGACCAGGGACGATCGTGCCGGCCACGACGCCGCCCTTCCACGCAGGCGGCGTGAAATCGTCGGCGATGCCGACGTCGACGAGAACGCCCGGCCCCTCGGCGCCGGTTCGGCAGTCGGCGATCATGCGGATGCCGGTCCGGCCGCGGCGGTCGGTGCCGCTGCGCGGGTCCCAGCGGACGGGTTCGAGGCAGACCACGCTGCTCTTGCGGAACAGCAGCGCGTCGGGAACGGGCGGAAGCTCGGGATAGGCGACGCTCGACGCCATCGCCCCGTTGCGCTCGTAGAGCGCGATCAGCGCCTCCTTCTCCCCCTTGCGCTGGAGCTGCCAGACGCCGAGCGCGATCATCACCGCCACCGCCGCCGCGACCAGCAGCGTCGGGATCAGCGGCCAGCGCCGCGCCGGAGTCGCGGGGTCAGTCATCACCGTCCTCGGCGCGGCGCCCTTCGGCCGCCTGGCGCTGGTGCTCGCTGGCGAGCAGCGCCGCCTTGCCGACGCGCAGGCCATAGAGGACCGCGGCGGCGGTCAGCGGCACCCACAGGACGATATGCACCCACAGCGGCGGCTCGAAGGCGAAATCGAGGCTGAGCGCCGCGGCGATCAGCAGCGCGCCGATGATCAGCGTCAGGAAGGCCGCCGGCCCGTCGCCGACGTTGTAGCGGCCGTAATCGAGCCCGCAGGCGCGGCATCGCGGCCGGAAGCGCGCCGGCCCCTCGAACAGTCCCGACGCCCCGCATTCGGGGCAGAGACCGAAAAGGGCAGCGCGCCAGAGCGGCGGCTGCCCTTGCTGTTTCGGAGCTTCGCCGGGCAAATCAGTGCGCAGCGACCGGAGCGCCCCAGCCGCCCCAGACATAGACGATGATGAACAGGAACAGCCACACGACGTCGACGAAGTGCCAGTACCAGGCCGCGGCCTCGAAACCGAAATGCTGCTGCGGGGTGAAATCGCCCTTGTAGGTGCGGACGAGGCAGACGATCAGGAAAATCGTCCCGACGAGCACGTGGAAACCGTGGAAGCCGGTCGCCATGTAGAAGGCCGAGCTGTAGTTGATCTCGCCGAAGGCAAAGGGCGCCGCCGAATATTCATAGGCCTGGATCGTCGAGAAGATCGCGCCGAGGATGATCGTCAGCCACAGCCCCTTCTTCAGCCCTTCGCGATCGCCGTGGATCAGCGAATGGTGCGCCCAGGTGATCGTCGTGCCCGAGCAGAGCAGGATCAGCGTGTTGAGCAGCGGCAGCGAGAAGGCGTCGATGACGTGGATGCCCTTCGGCGGCCACTGGGTGATCGCCGCCGCGCCGTCCTGGCCGAACAGCGAGCTGACCGCACCGTCCACGATCTCGACCGGCACCGGGAAGAGCGCGAAATCGAACCATGCCCAGAACCAGCCGACGAAAAACATGACTTCCGACGCGATGAACAGGATCATGCCGTAGCGCAGGTGAAGCTGGACGACGGGGGTATGATGCCCCTCGTGCGCTTCCTCGATCACCTTGCTCCACCAGCTGAAGAAGGTGACGATGATGCCGAGAATGCCGAGCCAGAACACCCACTTGCCGGACCCGCCGAAATAATCGGTGTGCATCCACATCACGGCGCCGAAGAACATGACGAGCGCCGCCAGCGAGCCGATCATCGGCCAGACGCTGGGATTGACGAGATGATAATCGTGATGTTTGGCACCAGCCATGTCGCAGTTCCCGTTTATTGCCCCAGCATCGCGATTCCCCATCGCACCGCCGGTCTGGTTATTAGACTCTCGATCGCGGCCTTAGCTCGCCTTTTTGCCCTCGTCCACAGGGTAGAAGGTATAGCTCAGCGTGATTTCCTGAATGTCGCGCGCGTCGACATCGTCCTTGATCTTCGGATCGACGAAGAACAGCACCGGCATGCGAATCCGCTCGCCCGGCTGCAGCACCTGCTCGGTGAAGCAGAAGCACTGGATCTTCGTGAAATACTTGCCCGCCTGGTCGGGCGTGACGTTGAAGGTCGCGGTGCCGGTGATCGGATGCGGCGAATTATTCTCTGCGATGAAGATCGCCATGTCGCGCGCGCCGATGCTCACCGTGTCGCGCGGCCGTTCGGGATGGAATTTCCACGGCAGCTTCGGCGAGACGTTGGCGTCGAAGCGCACCGAGATGGTGTCGCTGAGCACCTGCGGCTCCTCGGCAGCGGCGGCGGGGTCATAACGCTGCGTCGTGCCGTTGAAGCCGGTGACGCGGCAGAAGAGATTGTAGAGCGGCACCGCGGCGAAGCCGAGCCCGATCATCATGACCGCGACCAGTCCCGCGAGCATCGCGGTCCGCAGATTCTTGCTGTCCGTCATCCCATTCGCGCCATCGTGATGAAGAAGAAGAGCAGCGCCAGTCCGCCCAGGATCCAGCCGGTCAGATTGGCCCGGCTGCGCTGGCGGCGGCGATACTCGGCCTCGTCGAAAGGCTCTTGCGTCGGTTCGTCTGTCATAGCGGCCACATATGGTCGACGACGATCGCGCCGAACAGGATGAAAAGATAGGCGACGGAAAAAGCGAAGAGCCGCTTTTCGGGCTGCATCCGGTCGTTCTCGGCCGAACGGCGCAATCCGACCTGCGCCGACAGCAACACGAACAGCGCCGACAGGACCGCCGCCGTCCAGCCATAGAGCGCGCCGGCATAGCCGAGCGGCCACGGCGCGACCGCCGCGACGGCCATGATGATCGCATAGAACAGGATCTGCCGCCGCGTCGACGTCTCGCCCGCGACCACCGGCATCATCGGAATGCCCGCCGCGGCATAGTCCGATCGCACGAACAGCGCGAGCGCCCAGAAATGCGGCGGCGTCCACAGGAAGATGAGCAGGAAGAGCAGCACCGGCAGCGGCGCGACATGGCCCGTCGCGGCGACCCAGCCGATCAGCGGCGGAAAGGCGCCCGCCGCCCCGCCGATCACGATATTCTGCGGCGTCCGCGGCTTGAGCCACATCGTATAGACGATGACGTAGAAGAGGATCGACACGGTGAGCAGCGCCGCCGCCTGCCAGTTGGCGGCGAACAGCATCAGGAACACCGAAAAGGCGGCAAGCCCGACGCCGAACTGCAGCGCCGTCTGCGGATCGAGCCGGCCCGCGGGCAGCGGGCGTCCGGCGGTGCGCTTCATCTTCGCGTCGAGTGCCGCCTCATACCATTGATTGAGTGCCCCCGACGCCCCCGCCCCCAGCGCGATCGCGAGGATCGACGCGAAGGCGAGCACCGGATGGACATGCCCCGGCGCCGCGAGCAGCCCGCACGCCGCCGTGAAGACGACGAGCGACATGACGCGCGGCTTGGTCAGCGCGAACAGGTCGCGCCAGTCGGCGGGAAGCGCCGTGCCGGCATGGGTCAGGCTGTGCGTCATATCGGACATGCTAACCTTTTCGGTCCGTCATTGCGACCCCGGCGAAAACCGAGGGTCGGCGATCCAGAGTAGCGAAAACTCGCTCTGGACTGCTCCACCCGGATCGGGTCCGGGGCTGCGATGACGACTTCGATACGCTCACACATTCCAAAAACCGGCCTTGAAAGAGACGCCCCCTGCCAAGTGTCGGCAGGGGGCAGAACCCGATCAGGCGATACGCGGCAGTTCGTTGAACTGGTGGAAGGGCGGCGGGCTCGACAGCGTCCATTCGAGCGTCGTCGCGCCTTCACCCCACGGATTGGCGGCGGCCTTCTTGCCCGCGACATAGGCATAGACGATGTTCGCGAAGAAGAAGAGCATCCCGACGGCCATGATCGCATAGCCGATCGACGAGATGTGGTGCCAATAGGTGAAGGCTTCCGCATAGTCGGGATAGCGGCGCGGCATGCCCTGCTGCCCCAGGAAGTGCTGCGGGAAGAACAGGACGTTCACGCCGATGAAGAAGATCCAGAAATGGAGCTGCCCCAGCACTTCGCTGTACATCCGGCCCGACATCTTCGGGAACCAGTAATAGAAGCCCGCGAAGAGCGAGAAGACCGCGCCCAGCGACAGCACATAGTGGAAGTGCGCGACGACATAATAGGTGTCGTGCAGGTTGGTGTCGACACCGCCGTTGGCGAGGACGACGCCGGTCACGCCGCCGACGGTGAACATGAAGATGAAGCCCAGCGCCCAGAGCATCGGCGTCTTGAAGCTCAGCGAGCCGCCCCACATGGTGGCGATCCAGCTGAAGATCTTGATGCCGGTCGGGACCGCGATGACCATCGTCGCCGCGGTGAAATACATCTTCAGGTTGACGCTCATGCCGACGGTGAACATGTGGTGCGCCCACACGATGAAGCCGACGACGCCGATCGCGACCATGGCATAGGCCATGCCGAGATAGCCGAACACCGGCTTGCGGCTGAAGGTCGAGATGACCTGGCTGATGATGCCGAAGCCCGGCAGCACCATGATGTAGACCTCCGGGTGGCCGAAGAACCAGAACAGGTGCTGGTAGAGCACCGGATCGCCGCCGCCCGTCGCGTCATAGAAGGTGGTGCCGAAATTGCGGTCGGTCAGCAGCATGGTGATCGCCGCGGCGAGGACCGGCAGCGACAGCAGCAGCAGGAAGGCGGTGACGAGCACCGACCAGACGAACAGCGGCATCTTGTGGAGCGTCATGCCCGGTGCGCGCATGTTGAAGATGGTGGTGATGAAGTTGATCGCGCCGAGGATCGACGCCGCACCCGCGAGGTGGACCGAGAAGATCACCATGTCGACCGCCGGGCCGACCGATCCGCTGGTCGACAGCGGCGCATAGAGCGTCCAGCCCGTGCCTGCGCCGAGCCCGCTGCCGCCGGGGACGAACATCGACCCGACGAGCAGGACGAACGCCACCGTGGTCAGCCAGTAGCTGACGTTGTTCATGCGCGGGAAGGCCATGTCGGGCGCGCCGATCATCAGCGGCACGAACCAGTTGCCGAATCCGCCGATAATCGCCGGCATCACCATGAAGAAGATCATGATCAGCCCGTGCGCGGTGATCAGCACGTTCCAGAAATGCTTCGCCTGCGTATCACCCGCGGCCGGATCGAAGAACTGCGCCCAGCCGTGGAGATACTGGATGCCCGGCTCCGCAAGCTCGAGGCGCATCATCCCCGACATCACGCCGCCGATGATGCCCGCGAAGATCGCGAAGATCAGGTAGAGCGTCCCGATGTCCTTGTGGTTCGTCGAGAGGAACCAGCGGGTGAAGAAACCAGGCACATGATCATGCTCGTCATGCGCATGATCGTGGCCGTGGACGGGTGCAGTCGCTGCGATATCGGTCATCTGTCGGACCCCTTGTCTTAATTCTTGGCTGCCGGAACGGCGGCGGGCGCCGCCGCCGGCGCGGCTTCGGTGGTGGCGGGGACCGGACCGGTCGGCGCCGGCGCGGCCGCGGCGGGCGCCGCGGCTTCAGCGCCGTCGGGGTTGCCACCGCGCGAGCGGACCCACGCCTTCCACTTGTCCATCGGCAGCGCTTCGACCGCGATCGGCATATAGCCGTGATCGACACCGCACAGTTCCGAGCACTGGCCGTAATAGACGCCCGGCTTGGTCACGGTGAAGGTCGTTTCGTTGGCGCGGCCCGGCACCGCGTCCATCTTGATCCAGAAGGACGGCACCGCGAAGCTGTGGATCACGTCAGCGCCGGTGATGATCAGCTTCACCTGCTGCCCGACGGGAACGACCATGCGGTTGTCGACCGCCAGATGATAGGGTTCGCCCGCGGCCGTCGCCTGCTCGGGCGTCAGCATCTTCGACACATATTCGCCGATGCCCTGGTCGGGATAGGCATAGCCCCAATACCATTGATAGCCGGTGACCTTGACCGTCAGCGCATCCTTCTTCGGCGGTTCGTACTGCGCCGCGAGCAGGCGGATCGACGGCACCGCGATCACCGCGAGGATCAGCACGGGAACCGCGGTCCAGATCACTTCGATGATCGTGTTGTGCGAAGTCTTCGAAGGTTCGGGATTGGCGCTGGCGCGATAGCGGACGACCACCCAGAGCAGCAGGCCGAGCACCAGCAGCGAAATGGCGGTGATGACCGGGAGCAGGATGTGGTGGCTGAGGCCATAGGCCTTCTGGCCGAGCACGCTGGCCTGCGGCTGGAAGTTCAGCCCGCCGTCGACCGGCTGCCCGACGCCCGGGACGGGCTTCATCGGCACATAGGTCGCGTCGCCGGCCGGCACCGCGGCCGCGTCCGTCGCGGGCGCCGCCGCGTCGGTCACGGCGGGCGCCGGAGTCGCGACCGGCGTCGCCGCCGGCGCCTCGACCGGTGCGGCGGCGGGAGCCTGCGCCTGCACCACGCCCATGGTGCCGAACGATAAAGCCGCTGCAATTACAAGGGTTTTCAAACTCTTCATAAGAATGGTGCCGCCCGTTGCCTATATTGTTCCCGATATCCAGCCTCGTCCCATCCGACCGCGGATCGCGGATCGCCGATGCCAACGAACGGGCTGAATCTCGCGGGCGCTATAGACCCGCTTGCCGCTTGCCTCAAGCATCTCTAACACTATTTTGCGGCTCGCAAATCTTGGCGACCCCAACCCGCTTCGAAAAAAGCGGGACAACAGGAAGAAAAGACCGTTCTCCCATGACAGACGACGAAATACTGGCCGAGTTCCGCGCTGCCGACGCGCTGTTGCAGGGGCATTTCCTCCTCTCCTCCGGCCGCCACAGCGAATATTATCTGCAATGCGCCCGCGTCCTGATGAATAGCGAGCGCGCCGGGCGGCTTGCCTCCGCGCTCGCGGCCAAGCTGCCGCGCGAGCTGCGGCAGGCGACCGACCTCGTCGTGTCGCCGGCGATGGGCGGCGTCATCATCGGCCACGAGATGGGCCGCGCGCTGGGCAAGCCCGCGATCTTCGTCGAGCGTCCGACCGGCACCTTCGAACTGCGCCGCGGCTTCGCCATCGCCCCCGGCACGAAGGTGCTGATGGTCGAGGACGTGGTCACCACCGGCCTGTCGTCGCGCGAGGCGATGGAGGCGGTGCGCGCGGCGGGCGGCGAAGTGCTGGCCGAAGCGGCGCTGGTCGACCGCTCGGCGGGAAGCAACATCGACCTCGGCGTTCCCTTCTATCCGCTCGTCGCGATCAATTTCCCGACCTATGCCGCCGACGACCTGCCGCCCGAACTGGCGGAAACGCCGGCGATCAAGCCGGGGAGCCGCGCGAATTGAGCGCGTCCCGGTCCGGCCGCCTGCGTCTCGGCGTCAACATCGACCATGTCGCGACGATCCGCAACGCACGCGGCGGCGACCATCCCGATCCGGTGCGCGCGGCGCAGATCGTCGCGGCGGTCGGCGGCGACGGCATCACCGCGCATCTGCGCGAGGACCGGCGCCACATCCGCGACGACGACCTCGCACGCATCCAGACCGCGACCGACCTGCCGCTCAATCTCGAAATGGCCGCGACCGAGGAGATGCTCGCCATCGCGCTGCGCCACGCGCCGCACGCCGCCTGCATCGTTCCCGAAAAGCGCGAGGAGCGCACGACCGAGGGCGGGCTAGACGCGGCGGGGCAGCATAATCATCTCGCGCCGATCGTCGCGCGGCTGGGCGACGCGGGGATTCGCGTCAGCCTGTTCATCGAACCCGACGCGCGCCAGATCGAGGCGGCGATGCGGCTCAGGGCGCCGGTGGTCGAATTCCACACCGGCCGCTATGCCCATGCCGAGGGCGAGGCGCGCGCCATCGAGCTTCGCCGCCTCGCCGACGCCGCGGCGCTCGCGTGGAAGAACGGCATCGAACCGCACGCGGGCCACGGCCTGACCTATGACAATGTCGTCCCCGTCGCCGCGATCCCGCAGATCGCCGAACTCAACATCGGGCACTATCTGATCGGCGAGGCGATCTTCACCGGGCTCGAAAGCGCGGTGCGCCGGATGCGCGAACTGATGGACGAGGCACGGGGATAGGATGATGACCACCGTCATTGCCGCGTCGCCTTCGGCTCCTCGTAATGACGGCCCGCCGGGGTCGTCATGATCATCGGCCTCGGCTCCGACCTGTGCAGCATAGAACGCATCCAGGCGTCGCTCGACCGCTTCGGCGAGCGCTTCGAAAGGCGCGTCTTCACCGACATCGAGCGCGCCAAGGCGGCGCGCCGTCCCTTCACCCGCGCCGGCACCTATGCCAAGCGCTTCGCGGCCAAGGAGGCTTTCTCGAAAGCCGTCGGCACCGGCTTCAAGCGCGGCGTGTTCATGAAGGACATCGGCGTCGTCAACGCGGCGTCGGGCGCGCCGACGCTGGCGCTCACCGGCGGCGCGGCGGCGCGGCTCGCCGAAATGGTGCCGCCGGGGCATGACGTGCATATCCACCTGACGCTGACCGACGACCATCCCTGGGCGCAGGCCTTCGTCATCATCGAGGCGATCAAGGACCGAGCATGACGAAAGCGCATAGCAAGGACGAAGGAAGCTGGGGCAAGCTGGTCCGCGACATCGCGGTGATCCTGCTGCTCGTGCTCGGCATCCACAGCTGCGTCGCCAAGCCTTTCTATATCCCGTCCGATTCGATGATGCCGGTGCTGCGCAATGGCGACCGCCTGATCGTCAGCAAATATCCCTATGGCTGGTCCTACGCCTCGGCCAGCTTCCACCTCGCCCCCCGGACAGAGGGCCGCTGGTTCGCGGCCCTGCCCGCGCGCGGCGACATCGTCGTCCTCGAGCATCCCGAGACGCGGATCGACTATATCAAGCGGGTCATCGGCCTGCCCGGCGACACGATCGAACTGCGCGGCGGTGCGCTGATCATCAACGGCAAGCCGGTGAAGCGCGAAATCCAGCCGATGCTGTCGATCGCGGTCGACCCCAACCTGCCCGGCCCCGACAGCGGCCTCGGCCGTTTCGCGGCGCGCGATGCGGCGGGCCGGCCGGTGCTCGAACTGCCGATCGTGCGCGAAACGCTGCCCGGCGGCGCCACCTTCGACACGATCGACATGGGCCCCGGCTATGTCACCGACGATTTCGGGCCGATCAAGGTGCCGGCCGACCATCTGTTCCTGATGGGCGACAATCGCGACGGCAGCGCCGACAGCCGCGTGCCGAGCAGCATGAAGGGCCTCGGCGGCCCGGTGCCGTTCGAAACGATCGCCGGCCGCGCCGAGATCATCAGCTTTTCGACCGACGGCACCGCGAAATGGTATAATCCGCTGAGCTGGTTCACCGCGCTTCGATCGGGGCGCGCCGGAACCAACCTGCGGCCCGAGCGTGACGGCAGCGCAAACAGGGAGTGACGGGCATGGCGGACAGCAAGACTCGGGGCGAAGCCCCCGGCCCCACCGATATCCGCAACCAGCTTGTCCGCACCGAAATGCTCAAGGCCAGCGTCTGGCTCGGTCTCGCCCTGCTGATCGGCGCCTGCATCATCCTGATCCAGCCGATCCTGCTGATCTTCGCGGGGATCGTGATGGCATCGATGCTAGACGGCGGCGCGCGCCTGCTCGGCCGCGTGCTGCCGATCGCGCGCGGCTGGCGACTGCTGATCGTCTGCCTCGGCATCGTCGCCTTCATGGCGTGGGCGATCCTGTTCGCAGGCTCGCAGATCGCCGACCAGGCCGCCGCGTTGCAGCAGGTGGTGATGGCGCAGATCGACCGCGTCGCTGCCTGGGCGAGCGAGCACGGCATGGGCAATCTGGAGATCGACACCAAGACGGTCACCGACAATCTGGCCGGAACCGTCGGGCGCGTCACCGCGGCGCTAGGCACCGTCTTCGGCGCGCTCACCAGCCTGGTGATGATCATGGTGCTCGGCATCTTCCTCGCGATCGAGCCGCGGCTCTACGAACGCGGTGTGGCGTGGATGCTGCCGATGAAGGCGCGCGAGGATTTCTACATCACCACCGCACGCATGGGTTTCACCCTGCGCCGGCTGATGGCGGGGCGGCTGCTCGGCATGGTGGTCGAAGGGATCGGGACATGGCTCGCCTGCCTGGCGGTCGGCATTCCGATGGCGGTCCTGATGGGTCTGCTGACCGGCTTGCTCGCCTTCATTCCCAACATCGGCGCGATTGTCTCGGGCGTGCTGCTCGTCCTCGTCGGCTTTTCGGCGGGCGTCGATACCGGGCTGTGGGCGATCGCCATCTATTTTTTCGTCCAGACGGTCGACGGCTATCTGATCGTCCCGATGGTCGCGAAACAGACGGTCGACCTCGCGCCCGCGCTGGTGCTGGCGGCGCAGATCCTGCTCGGCACGCTGCTCGGCATCCTCGGCCTGTTCCTCGCCGACCCGATCGTCGCGATGATCAAGGTCGCGCTCGAACGCGAGGCGGAGCGCAATGCCGGCTCGCAGGCCGGTAACAAGAAGGCGGCGACGGGCTCCTGAAGCGCGAGTCTATGGGAATGAATAGCCATCGCTCCCGCGGACGCGGGGCGCGAAACGTCACACGACGCCGACGCACTTTCGTTACCGGGGACAGCGTGGCCAAATCCGCAATCGCTGAAATGGCCTTGGGGATGGATTCCACACACTTCCATCTTGTCATCCCCGCGAAAGCGGGGATCCAGAGCGGACGTCGGCTTACCTTTCCCTGGGTTCCCGCTTTCGCGGGAACGACGAAGTAAGAAACGAGAATGGTGAAATCCGGTCGGCATCAGACGACCGAATCGATCCACGCCGCCCGGAGCCGGATTGTCCGGGGGGTACGTAGCGTGACCTTTGTATACTTTGGAATAATATTACACGCTCGCTAAGCCCGCCCCGGCGGTGCGCATTCGCCGTCCCGAACGGGCCCGGCCGCGCCTTACTGCTGCGGCGCGGGGGCCGGGGCGCCGGGGGCACCGCCCTGCTGCATCATCTGTTGCTGCTGCATCATCTGCTGCATCGCGCGCACTTCGGCCTCGGTGCGGAAGTCGATCAGTTCAACGTCGAAATGCAGTGTGCTGTTCGCGGGAATCGGCCCGACGGCGCGGTCGCCGTACCCGAGCGCGGGCGGGATGCTGATCTTGTACTTGCCGCCCTTCTGCATGCGGGTCAGCGCCTCGGAAAAGCCGGGGACGACCTGCGCCACCTGCATCGGCGCCTGCTCGTTCGAATCGAAGACGGTTCCGTCGTCGAGCTTGCCCTCATATTTGACGAGCACGACATCGCTGATCGTCGGGCTGGGGCCGGTGCCCGCCTTCACCACCTCGAAGCCGATGCGCGGCGTCGTGGAGAAGGCGAAGGCCGTGCCGACCGCGAGCAGCACCGCCAGCCCGATCCACAACAGCCAGAGCCCGCCCTTGCTCACCGGGCGCAATGGAACCGCAGTCACGCTCATCGTTTCGTCCTTCCCCTGCCCCGGTGTCGGGGCGAAAATATCGCGTCGCCTATAGGCGGAGCGACGCGGAAGGGTCCAGAGGCAATATGCGTCGCTTATGCACCGGCCATGCTGACAAGTTGGCGTATATGCCCTCGGACAAGCGCGGGCTTGCACCCCGGCGAAAGCCGGGGTCCAGATGGCGTCGTGCAACCTCGCGTGGACCCCGGCTTTCGCCGGGGAACGGCTATGTGTTGGAAAGGAATGATCACCGGACAAGTTCAGGAGGCAACACAGGCTCGTGCGCCCATCGCATGTCGCGCCCAACGAAAAAGGGCGCCGCGTTGCCGCAGCGCCCTTTTCTCGAATCAGGATCCCGGACGGGAAACGGACTTACTTGATGCCGTCGCGTTCCATCCGCTTGCGCTCCATCTTGCGGGCGCGGCGGACGGCGGCGGCGCGTTCGCGCGCGCGCTTCTCGCTGGGCTTTTCATAGTGACGGCGCAGCTTCATCTCGCGATACACACCCTCCCGCTGCAGCTTCTTCTTGAGCGCGCGAAGGGCCTGGTCGACATTATTGTCGCGAACGATGATCTGCATACGCCGTGTCGTCTCCTGTTCGTCCAAACGGTTCTGGCGCCGGATAGAATGCCGGTATGCCGTGACCGCCGATATTCGGGCAATAAAAAGAGCGCCGCGACACCGCGACGTTCGGATGCAGCGCCCCTAAAGAGATTCGCGCCGAAATGCAAGCCCCGACGCGGCGGACCGGCCGCGGTTCGCGCGCAGCCGGGATTGTGCCCCGCCCCGCGCCTGTGGCATAGGTAGCAGGACGAAACCCAAAGCAGAAAGAGGATCAGGCCATGGCGACCCAGCTCAAGCGCAACAGCAAGTACAGCGAAGCCGAGTGGACGGCGCGGCAGGAACTCGCCGCCTGTTACCGCATCTTCGCGATGATGGGCTGGGACGAGATGATCTTCAACCACATCACGGTGAAGCTGCCCGACGAGGACGGCAGCTATCTGATCAACCCCTATGGCATGCATTTCAGCGAGGTCACCGCGTCGAGCCTGATCAAGATCGACATCGACGGCAACAAGGTCGACGCCGACAATCCGTGGCACGTCAACAAGGCGGGTTTCGTCCAGCACAGCCTGTTCCACCGCGCGCTGCCCGACGCGCATGCGATCATCCACACCCACACCACCGCGACGATGGCGGTCTGCTCGCTCGAAGGCGGACTGCAGCCGACCAATTTCTATGCCTGCAACTATATGGGCCAGATCGCCTATCACGACTTCGAGGGCATCACGGTGCGCGAGGAGGAGGGCGAGCGCCTGCTCGAGCATCTGGGCGACAAGCGCATCCTGATGCTGAAGAATCACGGCCCCGTCGTGATGGGCCGCAGCCTGCCCGAGGCGTTCATCAAATATTGGGCGCTCCAGCGCGCGTGCGAAATCCAGCTCGCGACGATGAGCATGGGCCAGCCGGTGCTGATCGGCGACGATGTCGTGAAGGTCCACCAGCGCGACCTTTACCAGGCGCAGATTCCGGGCGGCGCCGGCAAGGCCGAATTCGACGCGATGGTGCGCAAGGTCGACAGGATCGACACGAGCTGGCGTGACTAATCCGCACCTTTCGCTATTGCGGATCGCATGACGAAATTCTCGGTCAACGACCGTCCGGTCGAATATCGCATGGACCCCGAAACGCCCCTGCTGTGGGCGCTGCGCGATGCGTCGAACCTGACCGGGACCAAATATGGCTGCGGCACCGGTGATTGCGGCGCCTGCACCGTCGACATCGACGGCGAGGCGATCCGCAGCTGCCTGGTCACCATCGCCGAATGCGAAGGGCGCTTCGTCACCACCATCGAAGGCCTGTCGCGCGATCGCAGCCACCCGGTCCAGCAGGCCTGGGTCGCCGAGCAGGTGCCGCAATGCGGCTTTTGCCAGTCGGGAATGATCATGACCGCCGCGGCGCTGCTCCGCAAGAACAGCAACCCCGGCGATGCGGAGATCGACGCGGCGATGACCAACATCTGCCGCTGCGGCACCTATCCGCGCATCCGCGCCGCGATCCGCCTCGCCGGACGGGTGCTGCGCGGGGAGGAACGGATCGCCGCGGCGCCGCCCCCCGGCATCCGGCCCGAGGATGCGGCGCGCGCCGTTCCCGCGCTGCGTCCTCCGCCGGGACGCTGACCCGCAAGCTGAACCGCAGGCAACATCACGGTTCAGCGGTGACTCATCTTGTCCGCGGTAACTTTCGATTCATCTTCCCGGCTGGCCCCTCCAGCATGCGGGACATGAATTGGAGAATGGCGAGATGAAGAATTGGATCGGAGGGTTGCTGATCGCCGCGACGATGCTGACCCCCATCGCCCCCGCAGCCGCGCAGGCGCGCGACGGCCATCAGTGGAGCCAGCGCGGTAGCGGCGGCGATCGCGGCGCGCGTAGTGCCGGTCCCCGCAGCGAAGCGCGCGGCCAGCGTCAGCAGGCCCCGCGCCCGCAGATGCGCCAGCAACAGCCGGTTCAGCCGCGCGCCGAGCGTAGCCAGCGCTGGAACGGGCAACAGCAACGTCCGCAGCAGCAGCAACGCCAGCAATGGCAGCGCCCGCAGCAGCGCACCGAAACACCGCGGAGCGACACGCAGCGTCAGCGCGGCACCACCTATGACCGGAGCCGTGACAGCCGCACCGATCGCCAGTGGGACCGCAACCGCAACGGGCAGGTCGACCGTCGCTCGGACCGCAATCGCAGCGGCACTGTCGACCGCCGTTGGGACCGCCGTAACGACAATCGCATCGACCGGCGGAACGACCGCAATCGCGTCGCCGACCGCCGCTACCGCGACAACCGGTCCGGCAACAACTGGAACCGCAGCTGGCGCGACGATCGCCGCTACGACTGGCGCAGCTATCGCGATCGCAACCGCAGCTATTACCGGATGCCGCGCTATTACAATCCGTATCGCGGACGCAGCTACACCCGGTTCAGCATCGGCTTCACGCTCGGATCGCTGTTCTACGGCCAGCGCTACTGGATCAACGATCCCGGCTATTATCGCCTGCCGCCCGCCTACGGCCCCTACCGCTGGGTCCGCTATTATGACGACGCGCTGCTCGTCGATACCTATTCGGGCGAAGTGGTCGACGTCATCTACGACTTCTTCTGGTAATATTCCTTTCGGTTACCGGAAGCTCCCTGAAGGGCCGGCTCTTGCGCCGGCCCTTCTTTTATGCGCATTCCCCATTATCGCGCCGCGTCGTCACGGCCGGAAAGACAGGGGAAACACTATGCGCAAACTGGGCCTGGTCGCCGCAGCGACATGCGCGCTGATGAGCAGCGCCGCCATCGCCAAGACCACCTTCATCTATGCCGGCCATGTCATCACCGACGTCACCCAGCCGGCGCAGGGACCGTCGACCGTCATCGTCACCGACGACCACATCACCTCGATCGCGCCCGGCCGCGTCGACGCGCCCGCGGGTGCCGAGATCGTCGACCTCGGCGACAAGACCTTGCTTCCCGGCCTGATCGACCTGCACGTCCACCTGACCGGCGATCCCGGCGGCGATTATCGCTCGGAAGCCGTCGAGCCTGACGAATGGGGCGTCGTGGTCGGCGAAAAGAATGCGCGGATCACGCTGCGCGCCGGCTTCACCACCGTCCGCGAGGCGGGATCGGCGCAATATACCGCCTTCGCGCTGCGCCGCGGCACCGCCGAAGGCCTGATCGAGGGGCCGCGTATCGTCGCCGCCGGTCCGGCGCTCGCGATCATCGGCGGACATGGCGACGTCACCGGCTTCCGCGAGGATATCCACGCGGTGCTCGACCAGGGCTACACCTGCACCGGCGCGGTCGAGTGCGCCGAAAAGGTCCGCAAGGCGTCGCGAGCGGGCGCCGATGTCATCAAGATCACCGCGACGGGCGGCGTGCTGTCGCAGCAGGGCCGCGGGCTCGGCGCGCATTTCTCGAATGCCGAGATGGAGAGCATCGCCGAAACGGCGCATTCGCTCGGATTGAAGGTGATGGCGCATGCGCACGGCGCGCGCGGCATCGAATCGGCGGCCGCCGCGGGAATCGACAGCATCGAGCACGGCACCTTCGCCGACGAGGCGGCGCTGAAGGTCATGAAGGCGAAGGGCACCTATATGGTCCCGACGCTGATGGCGTTCGAGGGTATCCGCGAGCGGCTCGGCAAGGGCATCTATACGCCGACGGTCGAAGCGAAGGTGCGGATGACGCTGAACGACGTCGGCAAGGCGATGGCGCGCGCGAAAGCGCTGGGCGTTCCGATCGCCTTCGGCACCGACGCCGGCGTTTTCGAGCATGGACGCAATACCCACGAGTTCGCGCTGCTCGTCGAGCATGGCCTGACGCCGCGCGAGGCGCTGGCAAGCGCGACCACCGTCGCCGCGCGCCTGTTGTCGATGGAGAATGAGATCGGCCGCCTCGCCCCCGGCATGTCGGCCGACATGATCGCCGTGTCGGGCGATCCGCTGAGCGACGTGACGACGCTCGAAAAGGTCGATTGGGTGATGACGCGCGGGCGGATCGCCGGCTGACCGGCGGTCAGGCCGCGCGCTCGATCCGTCCCGATCCGTCACTCGCCGGGCGCGGCTGACCGATCAACCGCGCGGTCTCGACCGCTTCGGCGAAGCGGACGCCGACGCGATTCGCATCCGACCAGCGCGCTTCGGCCTCGATCGTCAGGTCGGGGCCGAATTCGAGGGTCAGCGGCGTTCCTTCGGGTACGTTCCACAGTCCCTCGACCAGCGCGCCGCGTGACGAGACATTGCGGACGATGGCGTCGTAATCATGGCCGCCGCTGTGGACGCGAATGGTGCGGAAGGTCCGCAGCCGCGTCTCCCGCACGCTCTTGAACCCCTGCGCGACGACCTGTCCGCCTCCGGCATCGAGAAGTGCGAGCACCTCGTCGACATCCATCGGCTTGCCATAGATATAGCCTTGGACATGGCTGCATCCGAGGCCGCGGATCAGCGCGAGGTCATCGTGCGTCTCGACGCCCTCCGCGGTCGTTTCCATGCCCAGCGCATCGGCGAGGCTGACGATCGACGCGATGATCGCCGCATTCATGCTGCTCTTGTCGGCGGCGCCGAGCACGAAGCTCTGGTCGATCTTGATCTTGTCGAACGGCGCTTTCTTCAGATAGCCGAGCGCCGAATAGCCGGTGCCGAAATCATCGAGCGCAAGGCGCACGCCGGTGCGCTTGAGCCGCTGGAACATCTCCAGATTCTCGGGGCTTTCGTCGAGGAATATCCCCTCGGTGATTTCCAGTTCGAGCTGTTCGGGGCGAATGCCAGATGCCGACAGCGCGCTCATCACCGTCGCGGGCAGCTTTTCATTGGCGAATTGCCGCGGCGATACGTTGACCGCAACGCGATAATCGGGGCCAAGGCGCGCGATCGTGTCGCATGCGGTGCGGATGATCCATTCGCCGATCGGGACGATCAGGTTCGAATCCTCGGCGATGGGGATGAATTTCGACGGGCTGACGACATTTCCCGTGTCGCGGCGCCAGCGGATCAGCGCCTCGAAGCCCGAGATGCGCTCGCTCTTCACGTCGACGATCGGCTGATAGAACAGCGCCAGTTCGTCGCGCGCCAGCGCCTCGCGCAGCGAATCCTCGATCGCTTTCCGCTCGCTCGCCTGATCGTGCATCGCGTCGGCATAGAAACGATAGACGCCGCGCCCCGCGTCCTTCGCGGCATAGAGCGCAAGGTCGGCGTTGCGGACGAGCGACGAGGCGGAAATGCCCCGCCCTTCCGACACCGCGATGCCGATCGACGATCCGATGCGCACCTGCTCACCCTCGATGGCGAAGGGCTTGGCGAGGCTGAGGATGATCGCGTTGGCGATGCCGGCGAGCTTTTCGGGCTGGACCATCTGCGGCAGCACGATCTGGAACTCGTCGCCGCCCAGACGGCCGACCTGCCCCCTGTCGCCGACGATCTGGGTCAGCCGCCCCGCCACCTGCTGCAGAAGCTGATCGCCGACCGGATGGCCCAGCGTGTCGTTGACCGCCTTGAAACGATCGAGGTCCATCAGCAGCAGCGCGCAGGGCTGAGGCTGGCCAACGTGATTGCGGAGCGCGCGTTCGAGCAGGTCGGCGATATGCCGCCGGTTGGCTAGCCCGGTGAGCGTATCGTAGCGCGCGAGCTGGTTGATCTCGCGCTCCGACCGCTTCATCTCGGTCAGGTCGGTACCGCTGCCGCGGAATCCCTGGAAATTGCCGAGTTCGTTGCTGATCGGATTGCCCGAGATCGACCACCAGCGCTCCTCGCCCGGCACCGCCGCCTGCACCGTCAGTTCCTTGAACGGCGTGCGCGACGACAGGCTGAAGCCTAGCGTGCGTTCTTCGCTTTCATCGTTGCCGAGCCGGCGGCGGATGATGTCGGTGAAGGGCCGGCCGAGCAGGTCGCCGAGCGGCCGGCCGAGCTTCGCCGCGACCGTCGGCGAGATATAGACGAGCTGGCCGTGGCGGTCGGTTTCCCAGAACCAGCCGCGCCCCGCCCTTTCGAAATCGCGCACGAGGCCCAGCGCGCGCTGCTGTTCGCTGACCGCCAGACGGGCTGCCCGCGTCGCGCGGCGCTGGTGCCGGATATCCTCGCGCATCATCACGATGAGCAGGCCGAGAAAGACGAGGCCCGCGACCGCGAAGGGCCACGACGCGGCGCCGAGCGCGCCGCCGAGCGCGCTGGCGCCGGCGAAGGCGAAGAAGGCGGGCCGCGCGATCGCCGCGGCCGAGGCGGCGACGAGGATCGAGCCCGCCTGGATCGCCAGGACGGCGTCGAACCAGCCGGCGCGATCGGGCGCCGCAATCTCGGCAAAAGTCGATGCGGAGGTGAGCAGGCTTCCTGCGGCAAGCAGGCCCAGACACAGCGGGACGGTCAGCCGCGGGTCGGGCAGCGCCGCGACCCGGCGGCCGCGTGCGACCTGACCGATCACCGTCAACGCAAGGTCGCACAGCAATCCCGCTGCCATCGGCGCCCAATGCAGCGGCGACGCCAGAAAGGGCGACGGGCCGGGAAAGAAAGCGAAGGCAAAGAAGCCGAGCGAACGCGCGATCAGCACATAGTGCCAGAGCTGCGCGACCCGCATCAGCCGCGCCACGAAGTCGGGCGAATCGAACAGCGACACATCCCCGGACGCTTCGCCGATGGCCGGCCGTGTGATGATGCGTTTCGCCCCCAAGATCGTATCATTCCTGCTGGAAGGGATCACCGCCCCTCTTTCAGAAAGGGGTTTCCAAATCCTTAGTCCTACCCGGCGAAACTCCTGATTTTGTGCCAGAATGGACGATGTTCCGTTTCATGGCGAAACTTGTTAGGATCGGCCCATGCCTGCCGTCCGCCTGCTGCCGCCCGACCGCTTTTTCGACCGCGCGCAATGGTCCGCCATCACGCGCGTTTCGGCGTGGCGGGGGCCGTGGCTCGTCGCGCATGCGTGGATCGTCAGCATCGCCGCAGTGGGGCTTGCCGCCTGGGCACAGAACCCGGTCGGCTGGCTGCTGGCGATCATCCTCGTCGGTGGACGCCAGCTCGGCCTCGCGATCCTGATGCACGAGGCGGCGCACGGACTGCTCCACCCGAAGCGCAAGGTGAACAATTTCCTTGGTCAGTGGCTGACCGGTGCCGCGACCGGATCGGACCTGTTCGCCTATCGCACCTACCACCTCCAGCATCACAAGTTCACCCAGCAGCCCGAGGACCCCGACCTGTCGCTGTCGAAGCCGTTTCCGACGACGCGCGCCAGCCTGTGGCGCAAGGTGGTCCGCGACCTGACCGGGCAGACCTTCCTCAAGCAGCGCACTGCGCAGTTCCGCTTTGCGCTCGTCGGGCTCAGGGCGATGCTGCGCGGCGAAGGCGGCGCGAAAGGACTTGGCGGAACGCGCGCCGGAACGCCCTTCAACCGGCAGTCCGACGACGGCATGACGGCGCCGACGATCGACGCCGCCGGCGCGATGGCGGTGACGCGCGCGGTCGGCCGGTTCCTGCTCGTGCAGGCGGTACTGCTCGCCGCGTCGCTGATCCTCTATGGCTGGACCCCATGGCTGCTGTGGACGCTGAGCCTCGCGACGACCTTCCAGCTTTACCTGCGCATCCGCAACATCGCCGAACATGCCTGCACGACGACGGGCAGCGACGATCCCTTCACGCATGCGCGCACCACCCATGCCGGCTGGATCGCGCGCGCCACCGTGGCGCCCTATTGGGTCAATTATCACGCCGAGCACCACCTGTTCATGGGCGTGCCCTGCGATCGCCTGCCCGCCGTCCATGCGATGCTGGGCGAAGCCGGGCGGCACGAGGCGATGACGATCGCGCCTCATTACCGCGCGGTGCTGCGTCAGATCACCGCGAAAGGCTGACCCGGCGCCCCCTATTGCCGGACGAAGCGCTGGCCGGCGCGGTCCTTCACGGTCGTCGCGGGGTCGAAGATCATGCCGTTCATCGCGATATAGACGCCCGGCGACAGCGTCTGCACCGCGGCGAGCGCGAAGCCGACGTTGAATTCGGCATCGCTCGCGCGCACCGAGGCGGGCTGCATCGCGCCGGTCATCACAATCGTCTTGCCGGGGATTCCCGCCAGCACCCGCCCGGTCAGGACCATGGTGTCGGTGCCGTGGGTGACGAGGATGCGCGCCGCGTCGCTCGCCGCCACCGCGGCGCGGATCGCCTCGCGGTCGGCATCGTCCAGTTCGAGACTGTCCTTGCGCATCAGCTGCGTGACGCGATGCGGGACATGGACGTTATTCTCGCGCAGCATGTCGGGGATCGCCGCAGGCCCGATCTGGAATTCGGATAAGGCATCGAAATAGACCTTGTCGATCGTTCCGCCGGTGGTGAAGATGTCGATCATATAAGGCCCGCCTCAAAAACAAGGGTCGATTACGCCAAAGCCTCCGCGATCAGCCGCCGCGTGTTGGCGATGCCAAACAGCGCGATGAAGCTACCCATGCGCGGCCCGGCGCTCGACCCGAGCAGCGTCTCGTAGAGCGCCTTGAACCATTCGCGCAGGTTTTCAAAGCCATAGGCCTCGTCCTTGCCAATCTCGTAGACAATGTTCTGGATGTCGTCCGCGGCGGTATCGGCGGGCAGCGCGGCGAGCCGCGCGTCGAGTTCCGCGAGCGCCGCCACCTCGCCGCCGCGCGGCTTGCGGCGCTGGAGCGTCGGCGCGACATAGTCGCGGTTGTAGGCCATCGCATTGTCGATCAGCCGGTCGAGCTCGGGCCAGGTCGCCGCGTCCGCCCCCGCGACATATTGGCCGAGGTAGCGCCAGATCTGCTCCTTCGACGCATCGGCGCCCATCACCCCGACGAGGTTTAGGAGCAGGCCGAAGCTCACCGGCAGTTCGGTCGCGGGCACCGCCTCGCCGCGCGCGGCGTGGACGTGATGCACCGGATTGCCGAGCTTCTTGTCCGGTTCCTGCGCCGAGTAATTGCCGCGCATCTGGAGATATTCGTCGATCGCCTTGGGGATCACGCCGATATGAAGCTGTTTCGCCGCCTTGGGTTCGCGATAGGCATAGAAAGCGAGGCTTTCCTCGCTGCCATAGGTCAGCCACTGCTCGATCGACAGGCCGTTGCCCTTCGATTTCGAGATTTTTTCGCCCTTTTCGTCGAGGAACATCTCGTAGATCAGCCCCTCAGGCTTGCGGCCGCCGAGTGCGCGCGCGATCTTGCCCGACTGGACGCCGCTGTCGGTCAGGTCCTTGCCGTACATCTCGTAATCGACGCCGAGCGCGACCCAGCGCATCGCCCAGTCGACCTTCCATTGCAGCTTGGCACCCCCCGACAGGATGCTGTGAGTGATCACAGTCCCATCGTCCTCGAACGACACCAGCCCCGCGTCGGCGTCGACCACCGTCACCGGAACCTGGAGCACGATGCCCGAGGTCGGGCTGATCGGCAGCACCGGCGAATAGGTCGCCGCACGCTCGGCGCGCAGCGTCGGCAGCATGATCGCCATGATCGCGTCATAGTGGCGCAGGACATTCTTCAGCGCGTCGTCGAACGCCCCCGACCGATAGCGTTCGGTCGAGCTGACGAATTCGTAATCGAAGCCGAAACGATCGAGAAAATCGCGCAGCATCGCATTGTTATGATGCGCGAAACTTTCATATTTGCCGAACGGGTCGGGAATGGCGGTGAGCGGCTTGCCCAGATGTTCGCGCAGCATTTCCTGCTGCGGGACATTGTCGGGCACCTTGCGCAGGCCGTCCATGTCGTCGCTGAACGCCACCAGCCGGGTCGGCGCAGGCACTCCGGATTCATTGGCGGTCAGCGTCTGATAGGCGCGGCGGACCATCGTCGTGCGCAGCACCTCGTTGAAGGTGCCGATATGCGGCAACCCCGACGGGCCATAGCCGGTTTCGAAGACGACGGGCTGCCCCCCCGGCTTGCCGTCTGGATAGCGTTTGACCAGCTTGCGCGCTTCCTCGAACGGCCAGGCCTTTGAGGTTAGCGCGGGTTCGCGCAGCGACGGATGGAGATGAAAGTCGGTCATGGCGCGCCCATAGCGGCAACGGGCGCCCAAGGGAAGAAGGGCGGATTTCCGCGCAACTTCACAGTGGAAACGCATGGGTGACCGCGCCGATCATCGCTTAAAGCCACAAAAGCCCCGCTCGCGCAGTGCATTTTTGTGGCCTTTATGGCTTTAGGCAGCGCCTCTCCTGCCGAAGGGCAAATGGCGAATGGGGGCGCATCTCCCAGCATGAAGCACGGCGGCGCAATGTGGACAGAGCGTTTTTTGCGTTTTGCGCCCGATGAGCGTTACCGGAATATTTACCATCACCGGCCTAGCCTTTCGGCATGACCAGCACCCCGCCCCGCCCCCGCGCGCACAAGCGCACCCCGGTTTCCATCGAGGTGATCGTCAACGGCGTTCTCAACCATGTCGAGGGGCGGATCGTCGACCTGTCCGAAGGCGGCGCGCGGATCGACGGCGCCAGCCTGCTCGAACGATCACGCTGCGAAATCCATTATGCGGGACAGGTCGTCTATGCGGTGGTGATGTGGTCGGAATGGGACCGCATGGGCGTGCGCTTTCCCTACGAACTGACGCAGGGCCCGCTCCATGCCGCGCTCGAACGCGCGCGTGGCGCGGCCGCGATCCCGGCGACGCCGGTCTTCCTGAGCAACCGCGCGATCGGTTTCGGGCGACGCGGGGTGAGTTGAGGCCTGCAGAGGCCGCCGGGAGCATTTTTCTTTCTTCCGGCACCGCGAGAAAGAAGAACGGTGCTTCGACAAGTTCAGCACGAACGGGGTTGGGTGAAGATGTCGCCTATGGCGCGAACCCCGGCCCTTCCTTTCCCTCCGTTTGCCCTGAGCTTGTCGAAGGGCCGTTCTTTCCTCTACATCAAGGCGATGAGCTTCTGGACCTATATGCTGCATTGCCGGGGCGGAGCCTTCTACGTCGGGCACACGGATAATTTGCAGCGACGTGTCGGCGAGCATGAATCGGGGCTTATCCCCGGCTTCACGGCAGACAAGCGTCCCGTCGTGCTGGTGTGGAGCGAAGAGTTCCCGACGCGTATCGAAGCCCTGGCGTCCGAACGCCGGATAAAGGGCTGGAGTCGTGCCAAGAAGATGGCCTTGATCCGCGGCGACTGGCCGCGGATTTCTGCCTTGGCAAAAGGCAAGAGCGGTGCTTCGACAAGCTCAGCACGAACGGCGCAAGGGTAGGTTCAGCGTAACACCGCCCCTTGCCGCGTTCCTCTTTTGTCCTTAGCTTGGCGCGATGGCGCCCGCCTCCCTCTCCCTGCCCGCGATCCATGCGAGCCATGTCGGAATCTGGCTGTCCGATGCTGCGGGGCGGGTGCAGCGCGTCGGGCGCGGCGAGGCGATGGCGGCGGTGGCGGGGACGCCGCACCTGCTGCTTGGCGCGACGCTGACCGGCGACCGGCTCGGCTATCCCGAACTGTCGGGGCTCGACCTGCTCGAACTGTTCGCTTTTCTTCACCCCGCGCGCTTCGCTGTGCCGACGCCGGCGGGAATCGCCGCCGCGCTCGGCCTGTCCGCGGCGCAGCGCGAGGATGAGGTCGCGGCCTTTCTGCCGCAGGCGGCGGCGGCGATGCTGGCCTGCCTCGACGATCCCAACTGGCCCGAGCGTGAGGGCGCATGGCACGCCCTGCAAGCGCTGACGCGCCAGCGCTGGCCGTGGGCGCCGCTGATCCAGCCGCGCCTCGCCGCACCCGACCGCGCCGACCGCTGGCTGTTCGCCCGCCTGCCCGAATGGGAGGAGCAGCCGCCGCGCGCTCAGCCGCGACAGGTGGTGCTCGATCCGGCGAACGTCGCGGCGCGGCTCGACCGGCTGACCGGCGACGGCGCCGAGAGACGGCCAGGGCAGCAGGATTATGCACGCGCGGCGACGGCGATCTTCGCCCCGCGCGAACGCCGCGACACGCCGCAGATGCTGGTGGCCGAGGCGGGTACCGGGATCGGCAAGACGCTGGGCTATCTCGCCCCCGCAAAGCAGTGGATCGACGAGTCGGCGGGCAGCGTCTGCATCTCGACCTACACCAAGGCGCTGCAACGCCAGCTCGCGCGCGAGACCGAGAAACTCTATCCCGACACGCGCGCGCACCGCGAGAAGGTGGTGGTGCGCAAGGGGCGCGAGAATTACCTCTGCCTGCTCAATCTGGAGGACGCGCTGCAAGGCGGTTTTTCGGGGCGCGCGGCGGTGCTGGCGCAACTCGTCGCACGTTGGGCCGCCTATACGCGCGACGGCGACATGATCGGCGGCGACCTGCCCGGCTGGCTTCCCGCGCTGTTCCGCCGCAACGGCGCGACCGCGCTTACCGACCGGCGCGGCGAATGCATCTATGCCGGGTGCCCGCATTTCCGCAAATGCTTCATCGAGCGCTCGACTCGCGCGGCGGCGCAGGCCGACATCGTGATCGCCAACCACGCGTTGACCATGGTGCAGGCGGCGCGGCCGCGCGACGTTTCGCGCGAAGGGGGGGGCGCCCCGGCGACGCGGTTGATCTTCGACGAGGGCCATCATCTGTGGGATGCCGCCGATTCGATGTTCGCGGTCGCGCTGACCGGGCAGGAGGCTATCGAAATCCGCCGCTGGATCATGGGCCCCGAAGGCAAGGCGCGCGGCCGCCGGCGCGGGCTCGCCGCGCGGCTCGCCGATGTCGCGAGCTATGACGAGGCCGGCGAGCGCGCGATCCAGGCGGCAATCGCGGCCGCCGCCGAACTGCCCGGCGACGGCTGGCTCGCGCGGCTGGCGGAGAACGCCCCTTGGGGGGCGATCGAACGGCTGCTCGCCGCGGTGCGCGGACAGGTCTATGCGCGCGGCGCCGATCCGAAGCAGGCCGACAGCGGCTATGGGCTCGAAACCGAGCTTGCCGACCCCGATCCCGAGCTGGTGACGGCCGCCGCCGCCGCGAGCGACGCGGTCGAGGCATTGCTGCGCCCGCTGATGGCGCTCGGCAAGCGGCTCGACGCGCTGGTCGAGGACCCGCCCGACTGGCTCGACGGACAGGCGCGGGCGCGTGTCGACGGGGCGCGGCACAGCCTGGGGACGCGGATCGACACGCTCGGCGCGTGGCTGGCGCTGCTCGGGCGCGTCGGCGGCCCCGCCGACCCCGATTTCGTCGACTGGCTCGCGGTCGAGCGGTTCGACGGGCGCGAATATGACTGCGGGCTGCATCGCCACTGGCTCGACCCCGCGAGGCCGGTCGCGGAAATCGTCTATCGCCCCGCGCAGGGCGTGCTCGTCACGTCGGCGACGCTGCGCGGCGACGGCCACGCGGCGGACGACTGGAGCGACGCCGACATCCGCACCGGCGCACGCCATCTGGACGGAGGCGTGACGCATTTCGCGGTTCCCAGCCCGTTCGACTATGCACGCCAGTCGGAGGTGCTGATCGCCACCGACATCGCGCGCGGCGACCTGCCCGCGCTCGCCGGCGCCTATAGCCGGCTGATCGAGGCGGCGGGCGGCGGTGCGCTGGGGCTGTTCAGCGCGATCCGGCGGCTGCGTATCGTTCATGCGCGCATCGCCGACCGGCTGGCGCGCGCCGGGCTGCCGCTGTTCGCGCAGCATGTCGATCCGCTCGACACCGGAACGCTGGTCGATATCTTTCGCGCCGACCCGCACGCCTCGCTGCTCGGCACCGACGCTCTGCGCGATGGGGTCGACGTGCCCGGCGATTCGCTGCGGCTGGTGGTCATGGAAGGCGTACCCTGGCCGCGCCCGACGATCCTGCACGCCGCCCGCCGCGCGGCGCAGGGCGGCAGCGCCTATGACGACCGGGTGATCCGCGCGCGCATCGCGCAGGCCTTTGGCCGGCTCATCCGCCGCAGTGACGATTTCGGCCAGTTCGTGATGCTGTCGCCGAGCTTCCCTTCGCGACTGCTGAGCGCCTTTCCCGACGGGACGCCGATCCGCCGCCTGCCGCTCGACGAGGTGGTCAATCGCGTCGCCGCCGCGAATGTCGAGCGGCGAAAAAGCGCCTATGCCGCCTTTTCACCGTCCTGAGTTTGCGGCACAAGGCGGCGGATTCGCGGGGGACAGGCGCCCGAGCGTCCGGGGGAGAGATTTTGAAGAGTTTGACCATCCTGCGCCACGCCAAATCGGGCTGGGACGCCGCCGTCGAGCGCGACTTCGACCGTCCGATCAACGCCCGCGGCGCGCGCGGGGCCGAACTGATCGGCCAATATGCGAAGCGGCAGGCATGGCCGATCGACCGGATCGTCGCCTCCCCCGCGGTGCGCGTCGCCGAAACGCTCGCCATCTTTCAGCCCGCCGCGGGGCTCGACCGAATCGAGCCGCACTGGGACCGGCGCATCTACCTCGCCTCGGCGGCGACGCTGATCGACGTGCTGCGCGATACCGGCGGCGATGCGCAGCACCTGCTGATCAGCGGACACAATCCGGGGCTGGAGGACCTGATCCTGATGCTCGTCCCCGAAACCCCCGACGTCGCGCAGCGCGCGCTGGTCGAGGAGAAGTTCCCGACCTGCGCCCTTGCGCGGCTGGACCTCGACATCACCGACTGGAGCGACCTCGACGTCAATCAGGCGCGCCTGGCCGCGCTCATCCGCCCACGCGACCTCGACCCCGCGCTGGCACCGGCGATGGACGACGACTGAGGCCCACTGGCCGCGCCAGGGTGGATTCTGGAATGTCCGGCTTCGCGCATAAAATGCCGTGAACGGGCGTGCGAAGATAACTCACGCAACAGATATGGCTTCTATTTGCCCCTTCCAACCTTCGTCATCCCGGACTTGATCCGGAATCCATTCTCTCGGTGCTGCGTGAATGGACCCCGGATCGAGTCGGCAATTATCCCCTTTCGACAAGTAGCAGTTCCCCGGCGAAAGCCGGGGTCCACGCGGGGCAGTGCTGTGCCATCTGGACCCCGGCTTTCGCCGGGGAACAGCCGCTTACTTGGCTGTAGGACATATGGGCCGATCGAGTCCGGGGTGACAAGGAAAGACAGGCTGCGCGACCGAATAGTCTTCGCGGGGGCGACAATGGTTTCTAGCGCAGCGCCGCCGCGAGGCGCTGGCGCAGCGCCACCAGCGCTTCGACTGGAACCCGGCCCGTCGCGGGCGTCGCAGCCGTCGGCTCGGCGGCGTCCCCGTCCGGCGGCGCGGCGCCATCGGATTCGGACAACGCCTTGCGCGCGCCTTCGACCGTGAAGCCCTGCACGTGCAGCAGATGGTGGATGCGCTCGGCGAGCGCGATGTCGGCCGGGCGATAATAGCGGCGGCGCCCCGACCGCTGGAGCGGCTTCAACTGCGGAAAGCGGGTTTCCCAATAGCGCAGCACATGGGTCGGCACTCCGATCCGGTCGGCGAGTTCGCCGATCGCGAGCATCGCGCCCGCCACCTTGCCGCCCGCCGCCTCGTCAGATTCCGCCACGGCCGACGCCCCGTTCAGCTATCGGCGACGCGGGCACGCATCGCCTGGCTGGCGCGGAAGGTCATCACGCGGCGCGGCAGGATCGGCACTTCGATGCCGGTCTTGGGATTGCGGCCGATGCGCTGCGCCTTGTCGCGCAACACGAAGGTGCCGAAGCCCGAAATCTTCACATTCTGGCCGGCGGCGAGCGCGTCCGACATATGCGCGAGAATCGATTCGACGATTGCCGCCGATTCGTTGCGCGACAGGCCGATCTGCTGGTTGATCCGCGCCGCGATGTCCGCGCGCGTGAGCGTCCCTGCTACCATCTTCTTCCCTTCCCCTCCTGAAAGCTGGTGCTCGGGAAGGCCCCCACCGTCACGAGTCCCACACGCATGTGTAACAAAAGCGAAGAAATCCGCCAAACTGAAAAGGATGGAGCGAGAAGTTGATGCGGTGAGCCATGCGGGGCCGACTCAGTGCGCGGCGGTCATATCCGCAGGACGGCCGCGCCCCAGGTGAAGCCGCCGCCCATCGCCTCGAGCACGACGAGGTCGCCGCGCCGGATGCGCCCGTCGCGCACCGCGAGGTCGAGCGCCAGCGGCACCGACGCCGCCGAGGTGTTGGCGTGCTGATCGACGGTGAGCACGACGCGCTCCGCAGGCAGCCCCAGCTTCTTCGCGGTCGCGTCGATGATGCGCTTGTTCGCCTGATGCGGCACAACCCAGTCGATGTCGGCGGCCGAGAGGCCGACGTCCGCCAGCACCTCGCCCAGCACGGCAGCGAGGTTGGTGACGGCATGGCGGAACACCTCGCGCCCCTGCATGCGGACGTGGCCGACCGTTCCCGTCGTCGACGGGCCGCCGTCGACATAGAGCATGTCGCCATATTGCCCCTCGGCATGCAAGCGGGTCGCCAGGATGCCGCGATCGTCCGCGACCTCCTCCGCCGACAGCACCACCGCGCCCGCGCCGTCGCCGAACAGGACGCAGGTCCCGCGATCTTCCCAGTCGAGGATGCGGCTGAAGGTCTCGCTGCCGATGACGAGCGCATGCTTCGCGGCGCCGGTACGCAGCATCGAATCGGCGACAGAGAGCGCGTAGAGGAAGCCCGAACACACCGCCGCGACGTCGAAGGCGATGCAGTCGGGCGCGCCGATCAGCGCCTGCACCTTGGTCGCGGTCGCCGGGAAGGTATTGTCGGGGGTCGCGGTCGCGACGATGATCAGGCCGATGTCGGCGGGCGCCAGACCCGCCGCCGCGAGCGCGTGCCGCGCCGCGTCGGCGGCCAGCGTTCCCGTCGTCTCGTCGGCCTCGGCGATGTGGCGAAAGCGGATGCCGGTGCGCTCGACGATCCATTCGTCGCTGGTATCGACGCGCTTCGCGAGTTCGTCGTTCGAGACGCGCGTGCGCGGCAGCGCCGAACCGGTGCCGACCAGGATCGAACGGCGCGTCACGCCGCGTCCTCGCGGCGGAAATTGGCGAGATCGTCCGTCACCTGACGCGTGATGTCCTTTTCGATGAGTTCGGCGCACAGGTGCACCGCATTGGCGACGCCCTTGGCATCGGCGCTGCCGTGGCTTTTCAGCACGACGCCGTTGAGGCCGAGGAACACCGCCCCATTGTGGTTGTTGGGATCGAGATGGTGGCGCAGTAACTCGGTCGCGGGGCGCGAGATGAGGAAGCCGATCTTCGAGCGCAGCGAACTGGTGAAGGCACGGCGCAGCAGGTCGGTGACGAAGCGCGCCGTCCCTTCGATCGTCTTGAGCGCGATATTGCCCGAAAAGCCGTCGTGGACGATCACGTCGACCCGGCCGCGCGACAGCTTGTCGCCCTCGATGAAGCCGGCGAATTCCATCGGCAGGCCCTGCGTTTCGCGCAGGATCGCGGCGGCGTCGCGAATCTCGTCGGTGCCCTTGAGTTCTTCGGTGCCGATGTTGAGCAGCGCGACGCGCGGGCGTTCGAGCCCCATCGCGGTGCGCGCATAGGCGGCGCCCATCACCGCGAACTGGACGAGGTTGGTCGCGTCGCACTCGGTATTGGCGCCGAGGTCGAGCATCACCACGTCGTTGTCGCCGAGCGTCGGCAGCAGCGCGGCGAGCGCCGGCCGGTCGATTCCCGGCATAGTGCGCAGCGCGAGCTTCGCCATCGCCATCAGCGCGCCGGTATTGCCCGCCGACACGGCGCCGCCGGCGTCGCCGCGCTTCACCGCGTCGATCGCGAGCCCCATCGAGCTGCCGCGGCCGTTGCGCAGCGCCTGGCTCGGCCGATCCTCACCCGACACCACCTTGTCGGTGTGGACGATCTCCGACGCCGCGCGCAGGTTCGGATGGTTTTCGAGCGCGGTCTTGATCCGCGTTTCGTCGCCGACGAGCAGAAAGCGGAGGCCGTCGTGCTGATGACGCGCCATGGCCGCGCCGGCGCACATCACGCGCACGCCGACATCACCGCCCATCGCATCGATTGCGATTCGCGGTGTCAGGCTCATGGAAGCGGCCTCCGATTAATGGTCAGGCGCCGACCGACACCACTTCACGGCCATTGTAGTGGCCGCAGGCGTTGCACAGGTTATGCGGGCGCTTGAGCTCGCCGCAGTTCGGGCATTCCTGATAGGCTTCGACCTTCAGGCTGTCGTGGCTGCGACGCATGCCGCGCTTCGAGGGCGAGGTTTTTCGCTTGGGGACGGCCATGATATATCCTGCATTCTTAACTGTTTAACCGAATCGGCGAACCCGGACTTGTCGCCCACCGCCAAGGATGGAAAACGACTGGCCCGCCCGCCGTGCCGAAGGCTGCCCCGCCATGAATCGCGGGAAAATCTTCCGCCGGAAGGTGCCTCAACGCCTGATGGTGTCGGGTGCCGGATCGGGCGCGGCTATAGCGTTTTTGCCCGCAAAGGCAAGCCCCGAGCGCGAACGGGACGACGCTTGCCGATTGCCCGCGACGATGCCACACCCTTGCGGCGCCGGACAGCAGGAAAGAGCCGGGCCACAGACGGGGGAAGCGACATGATCATATTGCCGATCAGCCTGACGATCGCGGCGGGCGCCGCACTGCTCAACATCTGGATCGCGATGCGCGTCGGCCGCGTGCGCGGCGAGGCGAAGGTCTCGATCGGCGACGGCGGCGACGAACGGCTGATCCGCCGGATGCGCGCGCACAGCAACTATGTCGAGAACACGCCTTTCGTGCTGATCCTGCTCGCGCTCGTCGAGTTGAGCACCGGCTCGTCGATCTGGCTGTGGGCGGTCGGCGCCCTGTATCTGGTCGCGCGCATCCTGCACGCGATCGGCATGGACGGGCTGGGCTGGGCGCGCGGTGCCGGCATCACCGTCACCATGCTGATCCAGCTCGGTCTCGCGGTCGCGGCGCTGCTCACCGTCTATCTGACCCCGACCAGCATCAGCTCGACCCTGACCGATACGGTGGCGGTGGAATCGGAATAGCGGTTGAACCGGGCCCGGCGGGACCAGCAAGGACTCGTCATTGCGAGCGGCGAAGCCGCGCGGCAATCCAGAGTGGGCATAGACCGCCCTCGATTGCTTCGCTCCGCTCGCAATGACGGGAGCGGACCGATGAGTCGGGCGACCTGGAGCGGCGTGCCATAAACCCGCAACGCCCCTTATCCGTTCGTGTCGAGCGAAGTCGAGACACCCATCAGCGTGGCGCAAGGCCGATGCGTGTCTCGACTTGGGACGATGGGTCAGATTTAAGGCTCGATGATCTAGGCCCCCTGGGTCGCCCCCATCGCCATGTCGCCGACATAGGGATTGGTGCGCCGTTCCTGCGCGAAGTTGCTGTGCGGTCCGTGGCCGGGCAGGAAGATGGTATCGTCGCCGAGCGGCCACAGCTTCTGCGTGATCGAATCGAGCAGTTGCTGGTGATCGCCGCGCGGGAAATCGGTGCGGCCGATCGATCCCTGGAACAGCACGTCGCCGACGATTGCGAGCTTCGACGGGCGATGATGGAAGACGACGTGGCCCGGGGTGTGGCCGGGACAATGGATGACGTCGAGGACGAGGTTACCCACCGTCACCGTGTCCCCGTCCTTCAGCCAGCGGTCGGGCTCGAACACCTCGCCCGCCATGCCGTAGCGCGCGCCGTCCTCGCCCAGCCGCTCGATCCAGAAGCGGTCGTCCTCGTGCGGCCCTTCGACCGGGACGCCGAGTTCCTTCGCCAGCACGCCCGCCTGTCCGCAATGGTCCATGTGGCCGTGGGTGACGAGGATCTTCTCGACCTCCACCCCTGTCTGGCGGATCGCCTCGCGCAGCTTCGGCAGATCGCCGCCGGGATCGACCAGCGCCGCCTTGTTGGTTTCGGTGCACCAGAGCAGGGTGCAGTTCTGCTGAAAGGCGGTGACCGGGACGATCGCGGCCTTGAGCGGGGGATTGGGAGCGTTCATGCGCTTCGATGTGGGGAAATGCGGCGGGGTTGGCAAGGGCGGAGGGACTTGTAGTCGCGCCCTCCTCCCCTCCCGCTTGCGGGAGGGACAGGCGCACTTTCCGATGGTACCGGAATCAGCGCAGCGTCATCGTGTCGCCTTCGATATTCACCGCGTCGAGCCGCGACAGGAAGCTCTGGCCGAGCAGCGACACGCCCATGTCGGCATCGACGACCGCCGCCTGGACGCCGCGAACCTCGATCCCGTCCACCTCGACGCTGTCTAGCATCACCAGGCGCATCGGCACCGCACCGCCCGCGGTGTTCGCCATGCCCGCGACCGGCAGGCGATCGACGTCGATCCCGATCGCCTCCGCATCGCGGCGCGTCAGCGCGACGATCGAGGCGCCGCTGTCGACCATCATGCGGATATTCGCGCCGTCGACATCGGCGTCGGCATAGAAATGCGAATCGCCCGCGCGGCCGATCCGCACCTCCCCCGACCCGCCGCGCGCGGCGGCAGGTGCCGAAGACCAGCCATGACGGCGCTTCGCGGTGGTCCAGTTGCCGTTCGTGTCGTCCTTGCCCGCATCGGCGGCGACTCCGGCATTGCCGATCGACGCCGTCCGGCTGGCGATTCCCGCCATCCCGACCGACACCGCCGCGACCACCGCGGCCAGACCCAGCATACGCCCCAACATGGCAGCGATTGTCGCAGGTCGGGGTTGGGGAATCGTTAAGCCGCGGTCAGAATCCGGTGGGCGGCGTTTCGATGAAGGCGCGCCATTGCGGCGATCCCTCGCGCAGCGAATAAGCGATGCGCGCGCAGCCATAGGGGCGGTCGGGCGCATTGTCGGCTTCGGCTGCGGTGCGCGGCCAGACGGCTTCGGCCGGCGGGTGGGCGCTCCAGCAGACGAGCGCCTCGGCCTCGGGCCGCGCCGCGATCTCGGCGCGCTCGGTAGCGGAATAGGAGGCAGGGACGCTCCATCCCAGAATGCGGCGCGTCGGCGGCGTCTCGCCCGCGAACAGCGGCGCGAAGGCGCCGCACGGGTCGGCCAGCAGCGCTTCCACCGCGCGGGCATCAGCCGCGCCCAGCCATGGCCCGCCGAGCAGGGGTTGCCAGCGCGCGACATCGCCCGAGCGCAACGCCGCCAGCAACGCGTCGGCGGCCGCCGCGAAACGCGGCAGCCACGGCGAATCGCCGGCAAGGTCCGAAAGCGGCGTCGGGGTCCGCGGCGCATCGTCCTCATAGCCGGGGACGAGCGGCGCCTCCGCGAGCGGTTCGGCGGACGGAACAGGCGGTACGCAGCGGCTCTGCGCGGCGGCGGGCGTCGCGGCGGCCAACAGGCAAAGAGTCAGGATCGCGCGCATGCCGCCATCATAGCGCCACGGGCTGCACGCGTCATGAACCGTCCGACGCCAGCGCCTCGCGCATCCATGCGGGCGCCTTTGCAGCGTCGATCGCCTCGACGCGGCGATGCTCGACCGACCAGCCGAGTTCAGGATAGGTCACCACCTGACGCCTGGCATCGGTGTCGGCGATCGGCACGACGACCAGCCGCCGGTTGACCTTCTGCCGCCAGTTCATCCGCGCGGTGTTCTCCTGCCCGACATAGCAGCCCTTGGTGAAGCTGACGCCGTGCAGTTCCGCGGCATTGCATTCGAGCCACAGCGTCGTGCCGTCGCCCAGCTCGGCCCGCCCCTCGGTGACGCCGAGCGACAGGCGGTGCGCGTGCCACGCCGCGGCGGCGCCCTCCCCTTCGCCGTCATCGGCCGGGCCGAGCCAGCGCTGGCCGAGGTCGGGAAGGCGCGGATCGGGCTCGCCGAGGTCGCCGTAAGGCGCCCAGTGCACGGACAGGCCGGGCTCGGGCGCGATGGTGATCGCGCGGCGCAGGCGGTAGAGGGTCAGCCGCTTGACCAGCGCCTCGCTTGCTGCGCGCTCGCAGTCGATGAGGATGTCGTCGCGGTCGCCCCAGATCAGGAAATCGAACAGCACCTTGCCCTGCGGCGTCAGCAGCGCCGCCCAGACCGGTAGGTTGCCCGACACGTCATTTGTGACGAGTCCCTGCAGGAAGCCGCGGACATCCTCGCCCGACAGGCGGACGAGGGCACGATCGTCGAGGGTATTGTTGGCCATGGATAGCGAAATAGGACGACACGACGGCGACTTAAAGCCCCCTCCCGCCTGCACGAGGGGTTTGGGGTGGGCCTGAACCTCGACTTGGGCTAATCGCGCAACGGACTGCCCACCCCCGACCCCTCCCGCAAGCGGGAGGGGGGAGACGAAAATGACCGACCGCCTGATCCTTCGCCGCCCCGACGACTGGCACGTTCATCTGCGCGACGGCGCGATGCTGGCGCATGTCGCGCCGTGGACCGCGCGCCAGTTCGCGCGCGCGATCGTCATGCCCAACCTGTCGCCGCCGGTGACGACGGTCGCCGAAGGCGTCGCCTATCGCGAGCGCATCCGCGCCGCGGTGCCCGCCGGGCTCGATTTCACGCCGCTGATCGTCGCCTATCTCACCGACCGCACCGATCCCGGCGAAATGGCGCGCGGCCATGCCGAAGGCGTGTTCACCGCCGCAAAGCTCTATCCAGCGCACGCGACCACCGGCAGCGCGCACGGCGTCACCGACATCGCCAACATCATGCCGGTACTCGAGACGATGCAGGCGATCGGCATGCCGCTGCTGATCCACGGCGAGGTCACCGACGCGGACGTCGACATCTTCGACCGCGAGGCGGTGTTCATCGATCGCACGCTCGCCCCGCTGGTCACACGCTTTCCGGCGCTCAGGATCGTCTTCGAGCATATCACGACGGCCGAGGCCGCGCAGTTCGTCGCCGACGCCCCCGCTACCGTCGCCGCGACGATCACCCCGCAGCATCTCCACATCAACCGCAACGCGATGCTCGTCGGCGGCATCCGCCCGCACGCCTATTGCCTGCCGGTCGCCAAGCGCGAGCATCACCGTCTGGCGGTGCGCGCGGCGGCAACCTCGGGTTCCCCCAAATTCTTCCTGGGCACCGACAGTGCGCCGCACGCGGTGCATACCAAGGAAGCCGCCTGCGGCTGCGCGGGCATCTTCAACGCGCCCTTCGCGCTCGAAAGCTATGCGACCGCGTTCGACGAGGACGGGGCACTCGACAAGCTCGAAGGCTTCGCGAGCGAGCACGGGCCGCGCTTCTATGGCCTGCCGCTCAACGAAGGCACGGTGACGCTCGAACGCGGCGCGGTGACGGTCCCCGACCGCATCGGCGAGGTCGTGCCCTTCCACGCCGGCGAAACATTGGGCTGGCGGCTGGCGTAGGGTCAGTTCCCGCCAGTCAGGGCGTCGGCGCGACCCGCGCCCCGCGCGATTTCGCCCAGATATCGAAGCTGAACAGCGCGATGCTGATCCAGATCAGCAGGAAGCAGACAAGCTGCGCCGGTTTCAGCGGTTCGTCGAACAGGAAGAGGCCGAGCAGGAAGACGATGCTCGGCGCGAGATACTGGCAGAAGCCGAGCACGGCGAAGCTCATCCGCCGCGCCGCGGTCGCGAAGAACAGCAGCGGGATCGCGGTGATCGCCCCCGCCGAAACCAGCAACAGCGTGATGTCGCGGTCGGAGCCGAATCCCACCCCGTCACCGGCCGCGACATAATAGACCGCGACGACGAGTGCGGGCACGAACAGCAGCGTCGTCTCGATCGCCAGACCCGGCAGCGATCCGACCGGCGCCACCTTGCGCAGCAGGCCATAGAAGCCGAAGCTGAAGGCGAGCGTCAGGCTGATCCACAGCGTTTCGAGCGCACCGCCGAGCAGCAGCGCGACCCCGAGCGCGGCGATCGCGACCGCCATCATCTGGAGCCGTGAGAGCCGTTCGCCGAGGAAGATCATTCCCAGCATCACATTGACCAGCGGGTTGAGATAATAGCCGAGGCTGGTCGCCAGCACATGGTCCGTCACGATCGCATAGATGTAGACGAGCCAGTTGAGCGCTATCAGGATCGAACTCACGAGCAGGATGCGCAGCGTCCGCCAATCCCTGAGCGCCGCCAGATAGGCGCCGATCTGACGGCGGAAGACCATGATCGCGAAGCAGAGCGGCAGCGACCAGAGGATGCGCTGCGCCAGCACCTCGACCGGCGGCACGCTGACCAGCAGCTTGAAGAAGATCGGGACGAAGCCCCAGATGCCATAGGCGGCGAGCGCATAGGGCAGCCCGCCCTGATCGCTCCCCTGCGCGGCAGTGGCTCGGTTCATCGCACGGGTTCGCCCGGCCGGCTGGTCAGAGGATGCCGCCGCCGAGCATCAGGCGTATCACGCCGACGACGATCACGACGATGTTGAGGTTGCGGCCGCTCGTCCGTCCCGACATCGCGCCCAGCGCCAGCCCGACGATGGCGATCGGCACGATCACCCAGTTCGCCCAGCCGAGCAGCGGGATGAAAGCCGGGATGGCCAGAACCAGCGCGAAAACGCCGATGACAAGCGAAAGGAGGTTGAGCATGGCTCTATGTCGCACGGTCGCCTGCGCCCTTCAAGCCTCTTCGGCGGTCGCACGGCGATAGCCGCGATGCGAGAATTATCTCGGTTCATCTATCGAAATACTCGCTTCGTCTTGTTGCCCAGGGTTCATGCAACGCAGTCCAGACGAGGCTCGTTCTCCCCATCGAAGCGTCCGCCGTCCGTGCGGCGGTCAGGGCGCCAGACCAGGAAAGGATTCATGATGCAGAATTTCACCAAAGGCCTGATCGGCGCTTTCGTCGCGGCAGGCGTCGTCGGCAGCGCCCCGGCCTACGCCGGTCTGTCGAGCGCGGTTGCCGCTCCGGGCTATCACAAGGCGGAGGCTTCGGCCGATTATTACAAGAAGCGCAAGCACCGCCGCAATTATGCCTCGCGCGACGAGCGGATCAATTCGAACACCCGCATCTGGCGCGATAGCGACGGGCGCTATCGCTGCAAGAAGGACAATGGCACGACCGGCCTGCTGATCGGCGGTGCGGTCGGCGGCCTCGCCGGGCATGAGATTGCCGGCGGCGGCGACAAGCTGCTGGGCACGGTGCTCGGCGCGGCCGGCGGCGCGCTGCTCGGTCGCGAGATCGACCGCGACAAGTATCGCTGCCGCTGATCCAGCGGATTCCAATGCGGGGTGCGGGTCCGAGACCCCTCCATCCGCTCCCCGCATGGAAGAGGGCGTCGGCCTAGCGGCCGGCGCCCTCGTTCGTTGGGGCCATTGTCGTTCGGGTAAGGACCTGTTCCCCGGCGAAAGCCGGGGTCCACGCGGGGCGGCAGCTCATGCCATCTGGACCCCGGCTTTCGCCGGGGGAACGGTTAGCTGTCGAAAAAGAGAGGGTTGCCAACCTGTTTGGGAATCCATGGTCTGCGCTGTCCATTGGCGCGGCGCCGAAGGAGACGGCGGGCCATGGATGCTGAAACGCGTTCAGCATGACGAAGGAAGGAAGAAAGGGTGTCAGCGGGCTTGCCCCTCGCCCCGCCTTGTCGCACAACCGGTCGCCCCGGCGCTTGCCGAAACGCCCTTCGGAAAGGATCGCCATGCTCAACGGCCCGCTGCTCGTCACCGAACGGCTGATCCTGCGCCCGCCGGCCACCGAGGATTTCGATGCCTTCGCCGCCATGTGCGCCGAAGAGGAGACGATGCGCTTCATCGGCGGCACCTGTCCGCGTTCGTCCGCATGGCGGCATTGGTGCACGCTCGCGGGCGCGTGGCATATCCGGGGTTTTTCGATGTTCTCGGTGATCGAGCGCGCAACGGGCGAATGGGTCGGGCGGCTGGGGCCCTGGGAGCCCGACGGATGGCCGGCGCCCGAGATCGGCTATGGCGTGCGCGCCCGCTTCGCCGGCAAGGGCTATGCCTTCGAGGGCGCGGTCGCGGCATGCGATTTCGCGGTCGAATTTCTGAAATGGCCCGAACTGATGCACAGCATCGACCCCGCGAACGGCCGCTCGCAGGCACTGGCGCGGCGGCTGGGCGCCACCAATGCGGGCCCGACCCGCCTGCCCCCGCCCTTTGAGCACGCCCCCGTCGACGCCTGGACGCAAAGCGCGGAGGCATGGCGGGCCAAACGCAAGGAATTCCGTCCATGACCAATCGCCATGTCGACCCCGAACGCGCGCAGTTCGACGCCTTCAAGGCGCTGCCGCGCGATACGCCGATCCATATGCTGAACCTCGTGCGCTTCCGGGCCGAGGCCGCCTACCCGGCCGAACACCCGCTCGCGGGCAAGGGGCTGAGCGGCGCGGAGGCCTATGCCCATTACGGGCGGGACAGCGGCCCGGTGTTCGAACGGCTCGGCGGCCGGGTCGTCTGGCGCGGCACGATGGAGGCGATGGTGATCGGCCCGGCGGATGAAAGATGGGATGCGGTGTTCGTCGCGCAATATCCGGACAGCGGCGCCTTCATGGCGATGGTGACCGACCCCGTCTATCGCGAGGCGGTGGTTCACCGGCAGGCGGCGGTCGAGACCTCGCGGCTGATCCGCTGCGCGCCGGGAACGGCGGAAACGAAGGGTTTCGCATAGGGCGCGCGGTGCGGAGAGCGGAATAGCGTCTCGCTCCGGCACAGTTTTCGGCTAACAAATCCTTGCCTGTTAACGCTTTTTCCTCACATCTTCTTAACCAGCTTCCGGCAAGCCCGAGGCCAAGAGATTAAGGGAGTGTTAGCAATGATCGTGCGGGGAAAATGGCTGGTTGCCGGCTTGCTGGTGGCGACGGCGGGGCTCGCCGGCTGCCGGGACAATCCCGCCGCCAAGGCGGAGTTGAAGCCGCTCGACGACGGGCTGACCAACGCCGACCCGACGGTGAAGGGCGCGCTCGAAGACAAGATCATGGTCGATCCGAAGCTGACCGGCCAAGCGAACCGCAACGCGGTCGGACCGGGCAACCGGCCGGTCGACGGCGGCGTTCCCGGCATCGGCGCCGGCAAGGCGGCGACCGCGGCCGAAGCCGCGGCGGCGATGAAGGCGGGCAAATTGCTCGCCGCGCCCAAGGCGCTGCCGTTCGAGGCGAATTGCGACGGGTGCGAGGCGAAGCGCCCCGTCACCATCGGCGCGCTCGCCCGCGAGCAGGCGAAGGGAAGCTGCGATGCGAAGCTGACCTATGGCAACCAGTGGGCCGACCGCCTGCCCGCCGCCTTCCCCGTCTATCCGCGCGCGACGCTGCGCGAGGCGGCCGGAGTCGCCGGCGGCCAGTGCAACATCCGCGTCGTCAATTTCCAGACCGCCGCCTCGCTGCAGGGCGTTCTCGACTATTATCACACGATGGCGATCCGTGCCGGCTATACCAGCGACCATCGGATCAACGGCAACGAGCATATGCTGGGCGGCACACGCGGCGACCTTGCCTATGTCGTCTTCGCGCGCCGCGACGGCGGCATGACCGACGTCGACCTGGTGGCGTCGGGCGGAAAATAGCAGGGTCGGAAAATAGCGGGCAGGCTTCGACGATATGAAAATGCCCCGGAGAGAGGGGAGCTCCGGGGCATTTTCCATGTGCGGTGAAGGCTATCGTCAGACCTTGTCGCCGAGCGCGCCCTTCACCTTGCCGCTGAGATTCTGCGCTTCGCCCTTGCGTTCCTGAAGCTCGCCCTCGGCGCGCAGGCGCTCGTTGTCGGTCGCCTTGCCGACCGCCTGCTTCGCATTGCCGATCGCTTCGTTCGCGAGGCCCTTGGCCTTGTCTTTCATTTCACCCACGGGGGAATCTCCTTGTTGATCGAGGCCGCATCGCCTCATGCCCGATCAACGCACCGACCGGGCCCATGTTCCACGGGCGCGGTAAAACGCGCGGTCCGCGAGGCGGCCCGGGTGGATCAATCCCCCGCCGCGGCGATCCCGTCGAGCGCCAGCGGATCGCGGATCGTGATGCGATTGTAATCGGTCGCGATCAGCCCCGCCTCCTCGAAGCCACGCAGCAGCCGGTTGACGCTCTGGCGCGTCACGCCCAGCATCGCGCCGAGCTGTTCCTGCGGCAGGCGGAGGCCGAGTTCGGTACCATCCTCGCCCGCGATGCCATGGATGCGCGCGAGCCCGACGAGCGTCGCCGCCATCCGCTGCTCGAGCGAGCCGAGCTGCTGGTCGTTGAGCAACCGCAGGCTGTCGCCCTGGCGCGCGCACATGAACAGCGCGATGTCGCGCCACAGCGCCGGTTCCGCATCGAGGATCGCGATCAACGCGTCGGCGGGCAGGTGGAGCAGGATGCTGTCGGCATGCGCGCGATAGGCGAAATGGATGGGCTGGCGGTCGAGCAGGCGCACGAGGCCGACCACATCGCGCGGACCGGCGAGGCCGAGCACGAATTTCTTGCCCGCCGCCGACACGCGACTGATCTCGATTCCGCCCGAGACGACGACGAAAGCCTCGCGCCGCCGGGGATCGCGCGGATAGATTTCGGTGCCGCGCGGATAATGTCCGGCCCGCGCGATCGCCGCGAGATCGGCGAGCCGCGCCGCGGGCCAGGCGCCGAAAAGATGACAGGACCGCAGCATCTCCAGCCGCTCCTCGCGGCTCCAGCGGTGCTCGCCCTGCTTCGCCTGCCCCCTCGCCATATCCAACCGGCCTCCCGCCCGTCGTTCTAGTTACCTGAATCTGAAGTTCGCCACATCGATTCCGTCACCCCGGGCTTGGCCCGGAATCCCGCTTCCTTTCGCGCACGGACGGAGGAAAGGCGGGACCCCGGGTCAAGCCCGGGGTGACGATGAGGACAAGAACCTTGATTCCACCATACTAAGGCGTGTGGGGATTCATCTTGCAACTGTCCTTTATCGTGTGTCCCCGCGAAGGCGGGGACCCATCTGCGGTGGTTTCGAGATGGAACCGGCCGAAGATGGACCCCCGCCTTCCGCCTATGGCGGAA
>NZ_MEFH01000062.1:0-57231 GCF_001725095.1 Sphingopyxis sp. SCN 67-31
GGCGGGCCGCGACACGATGATCCTCGGCCTGTGCGAAAGCCCGCTGACCTTCAACGCGATCATCGAATGGTCGAACGCGCTCAACAACGGCGACATGCAGCTTCGCGAGATCGTCGACCTCGAAGCGATGCTGACCAAGGACCCGGCGCCCGAGAATCTCGAGGACGAGGAAGAGGTCGACGGCGAGATCAGCGAGAAGAACGCCGGCGTCTCGTTCAAGGACGAGGACGAGGTCGAGGAGGAGCCCGAGGCCGACGGCGACGACGAAGAGGGCGGCGCGGCCAAGAAACGCGAAGGCTATGACGACGACGACGAGGACAATACGCTGAGCCTCGCCGCGATGGAGGAATTGCTCAAGCCAGACGCGCTCGAAAAGTTCGCGGCGATCACCAAGAGCTTCAAGGCGTTTCAGAAGCTTCAGGAAGCGCGGCTCGACGCGCTGTCGGCGGGCGGTGACTTCCCGGCAGCGTCGGAGAAGAAATATCACAAGCTGCGCGAGGAACTGACCGCGCAGGTCGAAAGCGTGCAATTCCACGGCACCAAGATCGAATATCTGGTCGACCAGCTCTATAGCTACAACCGGCGCCTGACCGCGCTCGGCGGCCAGATGCTGCGCCTGGCCGAGCGCCACAAGGTGGCGCGCAAGTCGTTCCTCGACCATTATGTCGGGCGCGAGCTCGAAGAGAATTGGCTTGACGAGGTCGGCAAGCTCGACAAGAAATGGGCCGCCTTCGCCGAGAATGAGGCGGTCGCGGTCGATCGTATCCGCACCGAGATTTCAGAGATCGCGCAGGCGGCGGGGATGAGCCTCGTCGAATTCCGCCGCGTCGTGAACATGGTCCAGAAGGGCGAGCGCGAGGCGCGCATCGCCAAGAAGGAGATGGTCGAGGCGAACCTGCGCCTCGTCATCTCGATCGCCAAGAAATACACCAACCGCGGGTTGCAGTTCCTCGACCTGATCCAGGAAGGCAACATCGGGCTGATGAAGGCGGTCGACAAGTTTGAATATCGCCGCGGCTACAAGTTCAGCACTTATGCGACCTGGTGGATCCGCCAGGCGATCACCCGCAGCATCGCCGACCAGGCACGCACGATCCGCATCCCGGTCCACATGATCGAGACGATCAACAAGCTGGTGCGGTGCAGCCGCCAGTTCCTGCACGAAAGCGGCCGCGAGCCGACGCCGGAGGAAATGGCCGAACGGCTGTCGATGCCGCTCGAAAAGGTCCGCAAGGTGATGAAGATCGCCAAGGAGCCGATCAGCCTCGAAACGCCGATCGGCGACGAGGAGGATTCGCACCTCGGCGATTTCATCGAGGACAAGAACGCCGTGATCCCGGTCGACGCCGCGGTGCAGTCGAACCTCAAGGAAACGGTCACGCGAGTCCTGGCTTCGCTGACCCCGCGTGAGGAGCGGGTTCTGCGCATGCGCTTCGGCATCGGCATGAACACCGACCACACGCTGGAGGAGGTCGGCCAGCAGTTCAGCGTCACCCGCGAACGCATCCGCCAGATCGAGGCGAAGGCGCTACGCAAGCTCAAGCACCCGTCGCGCAGCCGCAAGATGCGCAGCTTCCTCGACCAGTAAGCGCGCGCGTTCCGGTGCGGGGCCCGGGCTGAACCGCCCAAGCCCTCTCCTCTTCAGGGGGTGACACATCATATCGTGTCCCCGCGCAGGCGGGGACCCAGAGCGGCCCGACGCCACCTTGTTGCTATCCGCTCCGGGGCCCCTGCCTGCGCGGGAGCACTCGGCTGCTCGATCCGGACCCGAATTCGGATGCCCCCACTCGCGTCGTTGCGAGCGGAGCGAAGCAACCCGGGGCGGTTACCGCCCGCTCCGGATCGCCGCGCGACCTCGCCGCTCGCAATGACGATTCCGTCCGATCCATGGCCTGTGGGGATTCGGATTTCGGCACGCTGCCTCATCCGTTCGTCATGCTGAACTCGTTTCAGCATCCATGGCCGGACCTTCCCTTTTGTGCCACCTTTCATTCGAGCGCAGACCATGGACCCCCGGATCGGGTCCGGGGCAGGCTCTGAAACGAGTTCAGGGTGACGAAAGGGAGAAACCGCGCAGAACGCCAAATCCCCACAGACCATAGCCATGGGCTGCACGTTTTCGCCGCCCCGCAAAATACTCCATCAGGCCTGTTCCCCGGCGAAAGCCGGGGTCCAGATGGCGTAATATTGCCTCGCGTGGCCCCCGGCTTTCGCCGAGGAACGCTTCCTTGCCGGAAACGGACGATTCCCAACCCATTCAAGATGGCCATTGGCGGAAAGCGTCCGGCAAACCCGAATCCCCCACGCTGCATAAAGTTTCGCCCTACCGCCATGCTGCACCGCACAAATATTTTGCCGCCACGGTCTTCAAATTTTCATCTTCGCACCCCAGATAGCGACCCGCCGGATGGATCGGGCTTCATTCGCCATTCATTCTGCACCCATCAAATGGCGATCCTTCCCATTCGTTGGGAATCGATGCATCAAAAAAGGCACCGGATGGCGCATGCCAGCCCGAAAACGTCCGAAAACGGAGAGAAAGCCCGAATTGGCACGCCCGTTGCTTTGGAACGGACATGGATGGGGAACGGCCCACCGCCAGGACGAAAGACGAACAAGATGGAACAGGAAACCACCAATCTCTTCCGCCGCCGCGATACCTTCTTCGGCATCTGCGAGGCCGTGGGCCAGGACTTCGGCTTCAACCCGCTGTACCTGCGGCTCGCCTTCATCGCGCCGCTCTTCTTCTTCCCGGTGCAGACCTTCGCCGCCTATTTCGCGCTGGGGGGCATCGTGCTCGCCTCGCGCCTGATCTTCCCCGCCAGGACCGCGCCCGCGGAGACAGAGGCGGAAACGGAAACGCGCACGCCGCAGACCGAAGAGATGGCCCTCGCGGCTTGAGGGCTTGCGGGGCGGGGCCGCCCCTCTCTGGCCCCGCCCCGCTTCCCCGATCCCGCGGCGTTCCACTGGCGCCGCGGTCCCTGGGGACCGGCAGTTCCCTTGCCTGCCGGTCCCCTTGATTCTGTCCCGTGCGGGGACAGGCGCGCGGCACTTTGCCGGCGCCTCATAAACGCGACGTTTACGACGATGCTCTAGGACTGGCCTTCGCATATCCAACGGCGCGACCCGACCATCGCGCCCCAGAGAGGATGAGACGTTGAGCCAGTCGCCCCAGCAAAAGCTGCCGACGCGCGGTATCGCCGAACTGCTCGATTCGCTGGTCGCGAGCGAGGGAACGGGCGCGCATCCGCATGTCCGGTCCGGCCGCCTCAGCCAGGGCGGCGACGCGATGCGCAACCTGGCCGATGCGGTCCATTTCCTGTGCCTGCTTCACGGGCGCCACCCCGGGGTGGTCGACAGCGCGGCGCGCAAGGCGGTCGATCCGGCATCGCGCGCCTGGATGGAGGAGGCCGCGCAGGCCTTCGCCGACGAGCGCGCCTTCCTGTCGCAGGTCGCCGCCGCCGCCGGCCCGGTGCCGAGCACGCCGGGGCAGGACCAGTGCGAGGCCGCGGTCGCGGCCCAGTGCAAGGCGCTCGATATGCTCGCCGAATCGGACCGCCACGGCTGCGCGGTCGGCGCCGCGATCGCGCTGGCGCTCGACTGGCGCACGATCCGCGTCCTGCTCGACATCAGCGCGCAGCGGCTCGACCTGTCGCCGCCAGGCTGCGCGCTGCCCGACCTGCCGGGCACCGCGCGCCTCGCGGGCGCGATCGCCCAGACCCCGGCAATAGAGCGCGCGCTCACCTTCGGCGCCCAGCAGCTGCTCGCGCAGCATAGCGGGCTGTGGGACCTGCTCGCCGCCCGCGCTGCCGCGCGCACACATTCCTGAAACGGGATATCCGGACTCGTCATTGCGAGCGGCAAAGCGGGGCAACCCAAAGCCCCCCATGACGGCGCCGCTGCAAAGGCCGGGGCCACCGGCAGCCGCGCACGGTATCGCCCCATGGCCGAGCGGCGACGTGCCTGCTTGCACCCCTCCCCCGCCCCCGCTATGCCCGACCCGAGTTGACGTTCACGTTAAGGGAAAGGCAGCGAGCCGATGCGTTTCGAAGGTACCAGCGCCTATATCGCGACCCAGGATCTGAAGATCGCGGTCAACGCCGCGACGATGCTGCGCCGTCCGCTGCTCGTGAAGGGCGAGCCGGGCACCGGCAAGACCGTGCTCGCGGAAGAGATCGCCAAGGCCTTCGACGCCCCGCTGATCACCTGGAACGTCAAGTCGACGACGAAGGCGCAGCAGGGCCTCTACGAATATGACGCGGTCGCGCGCCTGCGCGACGGCCAGCTCGGCGAAGAGCGCGTCCACGACATCCGCAACTATATCCGCAAGGGCAAATTGTGGGAGGCTTTCACCTCCCCGAAACTGCCCGTGCTGCTGATCGACGAGATCGACAAGGCCGACATCGAATTCCCGAACGACCTGCTTCAGGAACTCGATCGCATGGCCTTCCACGTCTACGAGACCGACGAGACGATCACCGCCCGGGAACGCCCGATCGTCGTCATCACCTCGAACAACGAGAAGGAACTGCCCGACGCCTTCCTGCGCCGCTGCTTCTTCCACTACATCAAATTCCCCGACCGCGACACGATGGCGGAGATCGTCGAGGTCCACTTTCCCGGCATCCAGAAGACGCTGGTCAGCCGCGCGATGGACATCTTCTACGACGTGCGCGACGTGCCGGGCCTCAAGAAAAAGCCGTCGACGAGCGAACTCATCGACTGGCTCAAGCTGCTGCTGGCCGAGGACATGCCGCTGGAGGTCCTGCAGAACCGCGACGTCGGCAAGGCGATCCCACCGCTGCACGGTGCGCTGCTCAAGAACGAGCAGGACGTGATGCTGTTCGAAAAGCTCGCCTTCATGGCACGCCGCCAGGGTAGCTGAACCTCATCCCGGCGAAAGCCGGGATCGCTCGCTCTCCGGAGCCGCGCCTGTGGGGACCCCGGCTTTCGCCGGGTTGACGAAATCTACAGCTGATACGCGACCTCGACGTCGCCCCAGCGGCGCCCGCCGATCACCACCGGCATATAGACGTTGCGCACGGTCACATAATTGGTGCCGTCGCCCTCCTGCCGATAGACCGCCATGAAGAAGGGCGCGTCGCTGCGCTTCGCCGCGGCGTCGATCGCGTCGAGCAGGATGCGCCCGTTGCGGCAATGCGCGGTGTCATGTTCGAGGTCGCCGGTCGGCGCGCGCGAACAGTCGCTGATGTGTGTCGGCAGAAATCCGTTCATGTCACCCGCCGACGACATCTTCACCTCGGGATGCTCGGCGACGATGCGGTCGAACAGCGGCCGCCAGTTGGCGTCGGCCCAGTCGCTCAGCGTCGTGCGAAAGCGTTCGGGATTGGAATGCGGCACCCGCACATAGTCGGCGTCGAAAAGCTGCTCCATCGTCAGCGTCCCGGTCGCCAGCCCGCGTTCGGCGATGGCGACGAACTCGTCGCGCACCCGCGCCGCCAGTTCGACCACCGCGGAATCGCGGGGGGACACGCCGGCCGATATCACCGCGTTGAACATGCGGTTCGACACCTGCTCCATCGTCAGGATCGAATCGCGCGTCGCGCCCAGCGTCGCGCCATTCTCGCGCACCGACGCGACGACGCCGTCGAGCGCCTCGCGCACCTTGGCGCCGTTGGCATGCACCATCGCGCTCGACTGCGCGATACGGTCGCTCTGATCGTCGAGCAGCGCGACGAGATGCGTCGCGTCGTGCAGCGCGTCGGTGATCGTCTCGAACTGCGCCTCGGCGCGGCTCGACTGTTCGACCCCCGACTGGATTTCGGCGACGAGGCCGCCCGCCTCGGCCGCGAGGCTGCCGATCGAGCGGCGGATCTCGTCGGTCGCGCCGCGCGTGTTCTGCGCCAGCTTCTTCACCTCGGCGGCGACGACCGCGAAGGTGCGCCCGGCATCGCCCGCGCGCTCGGCCTCGATCGCCGCGTTGAGCGCGAGCATGTTGGTGGTCTTGGCGATCGATTCGATCGACTGGCTGACCTGCTGGACCTGTTCCATCACCGCCGCGAAATTGGTGACATGCGTGCCGAGCCGCGCGACGAGGTCGATCACGGCGCGAAACTCGGTCACCGCCGAATTGACCCGTTCGGCCCCGGCATCGAGCTGTTCGCACGCCCGCGCCGACAGCAGCTTCGCCTCGTCGGTCGAATCGGCGATCTGGCGCTGATCGGCCTCGAGGCTGACGACATATTGTTCGAGCCGGCCCAGTTCGGCGATCTGGCGATCCATCTGGTCGGTGGTACGCTTGATGCGCCCGGCCGCTTCGCTGCATCCGACGGCCAGCTCGCCGCAATCGCTCGCGACCGACTGGTCGAGGATCGGCCGGGCCGGATTGATCGGATCGAATTTCATTGCGCACTCACGTCCCTGAATGATCGCACGACCATGCCGGACATTGGTTAACGCGGCGTCAATGGATCGGAAGCGGAACGACCGCGAACATCGGGTTCGGACATCCGCTGCCTCCTTGAAGCCACAAGAGTCGATTTCGCACCCGACATGCGGGGCTATTGTGGCTTCAAGCGACCGGCCATCGACGCACCGCCGCGCATCGCGCGTGAAGTTGCGCGATTTTCCGCCGCTTTCCTCCCGCTCCCGCCCTTGCTTTCCGTAAACGTAAAGTGATTGCGCCCGCCGCCCCGACAGGATAATCCTGCCTCATGTTTTTCGGCTTTCTCGACGAGCTTCGCGCCGCGGGCATTCCCGCCAGCCTGAAAGAGCATCTGTTGCTGCTGGAGGCGCTCGACCGCGAGGTGATCGACCGCACCCCCGAGCAATTCTATTATCTCTCGCGCGCCATCTACGTGAAGGACGAGGGGCTGCTCGACCGCTTCGACCAGGTGTTCAACAAGGTCTTCAAGGGCCTGCTCACCGACTACGGCCAGACCCCCGTCGACGTTCCCGAGGACTGGCTGAAAGCGGTCGCCGAGAAATATCTGACGCCCGAGGAGATGGAGGCGATCAAGTCGCTCGGCTCGTGGGACGAGATCATGGAGACGCTGAAGAAGCGGCTCGAGGAACAGCAGAAGCGCCACCAGGGCGGCAACAAGTGGATCGGCACCGGCGGCACATCGCCCTATGGCAATTCGGGCTACAACCCGGAAGGTGTGCGGATCGGCGGCGAGAGCAAGCACAAGCGCGCGCTGAAGGTCTGGGAAAAGCGCGAGTTCCAGAATCTCGACAACACCAAGGAACTCGGCACCCGCAACATCAAGATCGCGCTTCGCCGCCTGCGCAAATTCGCGCGCGAGGGCGCGGCGGACGAACTCGACATTCCGGGCACGATCGACGGCACCGCGCGGCAGGGCTGGCTCGACATCAAGATGCGGCCGGAACGGCGCAACGCGGTCAAGCTGCTGCTGTTCCTCGACATCGGCGGGTCGATGGACCCGTTCATCAAGCTGTGCGAGGAATTGTTCAGCGCGGCGACGAGCGAATTCAAGAATCTCGAATTCTTCTATTTCCACAACTGCCCCTATGAGGGCGTGTGGAAGGACAACAAGCGCCGCTGGTCCGAACGCACCCAGATGTGGGACATCCTCCACAAATACGGCCATGACTACAAGCTGGTGTTCGTCGGCGACGCGTCGATGAGCGCCTATGAAATCAGCCATCCGGGCGGCAGCGTCGAACATTTCAACGAGGAAGCGGGCGCGGTGTGGCTGCAGCGGATGACGAACGTCTATCCCGCCGCGGTATGGCTGAACCCGGTGCCCGAGGCGCACTGGGGCTACACCCAGTCGATCAAGATGATCAAACAGCTGATGAACGACCGCATGTATCCGCTGACGCTGGCCGGCCTCGACGATGCGATGCGCGAGTTGACACGCAAGCATTGACGGAGCGCCCGAGCGGTTTCGCCGTGACGCGGCCGGGCCGATCCCCTAATCCCGTTCGTGTTGAGCGAAGTCGAGACACCCCGCGGGCGCGCGCTGCCGATGGGCATCTCGACTTCGCTCGATGCGAACGGATTCCCTGAGTCCCTGTCCCGGACGCCTCCATGCTCGACCTCCCCCTCATCGTCATCCTCCTCCTCACCGGCTTCATCAACCTGATCGGCGCGCTCGCCTATGCGGCGCGGATCGCGGGGGTGCGGACGGGGCGGATCGCCATGTCCTTCGCGCTGTTCAACATCCTCCTGCTCTTCTCGCGAACCTCGAACAGCTTTCTCGGCCCCTTCCTCGCCAAGCGGATCGAGACGCGCATCCACGACGGCACCGGCGCGCCGCTCTTCCTCGACATGCAGTTCGTCCTCGCCGCGGCGAGCATCGCGACGCTGGTCGGCATCCTGCTCGTCCCCACCGGCCAGCGCCTGTTCGCCGCGGCGATCGGCTGGTATCAGGACAACCGCTCGACGACAAAGCTCGCGCTCAAGGCCGCCAGTCCCGCCGGGCTGCGCACGCTCCGCCGGTCGTTTCGCCTTCCGGGCCTTGTGCATCTCAAGGGCTGGCACATGCCGCAGGGGATCGGCTGGGGCGTACTGATCGCCAATTGCCTCGCGCAGTCGCTGCTCGCCGTCGGCGTCGTCGCCTCGCTCTATGCCGGCTATCTCGCCCCCGAATTTCGCGTCACGGCCTCGCAACTGTCGGCGCTGATCAACGGTTTCGCGACGATCCTGCTCTTCGCCTTCATCGACCCGCAGCTTTCGGTGATGACCGACGACGCCGTCGAGGGCAGCGTCGGAGAGGCCGACTTCCGCCGCGCCATCGCGCTCATCTCGCTCAGCCGGCTGGCAGGAACGGTGCTGGCACAGGCGCTGTTGCTGCCCGCCGCGCTGCTGATCGCGCTCGTCGCCGTCCATGTCTGAACCGCGCCGCGCGCACAGCCGTTTCCACCGGGTCCGCCTCCGCCTCGAGGCGATGGCGGTCGTGCCAGGGCCGCGCGGCTGGTTCCTCGAATTTCTCGTCTTCGGTTTCAAGCAGGGCTGGGCCTGCCTGTTCGGCGGCCTGATGCTGGCGCTGCTGCTCGGCACGCATCTGTTCTGGCCCGAAGGCGCGCCGGTCCACCGCTATGACGCGATCACCGTCGGTGCGGTGCTGATCCAGCTCTCGATGTTCGCCTTCCGGCTCGAAACGCCGCGCGAGGCCGTGGTCATCCTGCTCTTCCACATCGTCGGCACGGTAATGGAATTGTTCAAGACCGCCGCCGGTTCGTGGCAATATCCCGAAGCGAGCCTGCTCCATATCGGCGCGGTGCCGCTCTTCTCGGGCTTCATGTATGCGGCGGTCGGCAGCTATATCGCGCGCGTCTGGCGCATCTTCGATTTCCGCTACACGCGCTATCCGCCCGCAGGGGCGACATGGGCGCTCGCCGCGGCGATCTACGCCAATTTCTTCGCGCACCATTGGCTGCCCGACATCCGTTGGCTGCTGTTCGCGGCGACCGGACTGCTCTTCTGGCGCTGTCAGGTGTGGTTCCGCCCGCTGCACGTCCATCGCCGCATGCCGCTGCTCGTCGGCTGGGGCCTCGTCGCGCTCTTCATCTGGTTCGCCGAGAATATCGGCACCTTCGCGCGCGCCTGGACCTATCCCAGCCAGAAGGACGGCTGGCACATGGTCGGGGTCGAAAAGCTGGGGAGCTGGTACCTGCTGATGATCATCAGCTTCGTGCTGGTGAGTCTGGTGCAGCGGCCGAAGAAGCCCGATGCCATCATCCTGACCCGTTCACCCTGAGCTTGTTCAGCCGAACGGCCTATCGATCGAAGGCGGCGGTTCGCTGAACCATTCCGGTCCACCCTCGGTCATGTGGAAGCAATCTTCCAGCCGGATGCCGAACTCGCCGGGGATGTAGATGCCCGGCTCGTTCGAGAAGCACATGCCGGCGGCGAGCGGTGTCGTCTCGCCGCGCACCAGATTGACCGGCTCGTGCCCGTCGAGCCCGATGCCGTGCCCGGTGCGGTGCGAGGTGCCGGGCAGCTTGTAGCCGGGTCCATAGCCCAGGCTTTCGTAATAGGCGCGCACCGCATCGTCGACCGCGCCCGCCGGCGCGCCGATCCGCGCGGCGGCAAAAGCGACGTCCTGCCCCTTGCGCATCTGGTCCCACACCTGCCGCTGGTGCGGGCTCGCCTTGCCGAAAACGAAGCTGCGCGAAATGTCGGACTGATAGCCGTGAACGGTCGCGCCGCAGTCCATCAGCACCACCTCGCCCGGCCGCACCGCCTGCGGCTTGCCGCTGCCGTGCGGATAGGCGCTCGCCTCGCCGAGCAGGATCAGGTTGAACTCGCCGCGTCCGCCCAGCGCTTTCGTCGCCGCGCCCATGATCGCGTCGATGTCGGCGGGCGTCATCCCCGCCTCGATGCGCGGCGCGGTGTGGCGATAGGCGGCGATGGTGATGTCGGACGCGAGTCGCATCAGCGCGATCTCGGCCGCCGACTTGATCATGCGGCAGCCCCGCACGACGGGCGCGCCGTTGACCACCGTAACGTCCGGCATCGCTTTCTGAAGCCCGTCGACCGCGAAGAAGCGCACCGTTTCCTCGACGCCGACCCGCCCCTTCGCCAGACCGCGCTTGCCGAGCCAGTTCGCCACCGCGGCGAGCGGATTCTCGTCCTCGTTCCACGTCAGCACCTCGGCCGCGACGCCTAGGCTCTCGCGCACCGACGGCTCCTCGAAGAAGGGGGTGACGATCGCCACCTCGCCTTCGCGCGTCAGCACGGCGGCGGTCAGCCGCTCGCTGCGCCACCATTCGACGCCGGTGAAATAGATGAGGCTCGATCCCGGCTCGATCAGCAGCGCATCCATGTCGTGCGCCCGCAGCAGTCCGGCCGCCTTGGCGATTCGCGCCTTGCGCTCTTCGGCGCCGATCGGCACCGCCTTCGCCGCCAGATCGGGAAGGCCCGCCGTGTCGGCGGCGATGACAGGGGCGGGCAAGGTCGCCGCCAGCCCGCCGAGCGCCGCGGTGCCCAGAAATTGCCGTCGCTGCATCGTCATTCCCCCTCGCCTTTCAGTAAAGAAGCAGGCCCGCGATCTCCTCGCGCCACGCCGTCTCGTCGGGCAGCGTCAGCGCGTCGAGGTCGCCCGGCGCCGCGCCTGCATCATCGACCCATTCGCGCAGCAACGGCGACCCGTTGATCACGTCGATCGCCAGCACGTCGTCGGTATATTCATATCGGAAATCCTTGCCGCGCCAGATCGGATAGTCCGGCCACAGCGAACGGATCGCCTTGAACGCCAGCGCCTGCACGCGCCACGGGCGGAAGGCCGCAGGATCGTACCACGGCCCATCGGCATGGATATGCACGCCGCCGCACAGGGCGCCGACATGCTTGTGAAAGGTCGGCTGGAACCAGATATCGCGCAGCTTGCACCCGCCCAGCCATTGCGGCGCCAGCCGCCGCATCTCGGCGATCAGCGCCCGCGCGTCGATGTCGGGGGCGCCGAACAGTTCGAGCGGCCGCGTCGTCCCGCGCCCCTCGCTCAGCGTCGCGCCCTCGACCATCACCGTGCCCGCATAGGCGCGCGCCATATTGACGTTGGGCGCATTGGGGCTGGGGTTGATCCAGACGCGCTCCGCGGGCCAGCCGAAGCCTGGGCCCTCGGGTTCCCAGCCCTCCATCCCGATCACGCGATAATCGACGTCGAGCCCGAAGTGGCGGATGAACCAATGCCCCATCTCGCCCATCGTCAGCCCGTGCCGCATCGCCATCGGGCCGGCGCCGACGAAGCTTTCCCAACCGCTGCGCAGCAGCGTGCCCTCGACCGGGCGGCCCGCCGGGTTCGGTCGGTCGAGCACCCAGACGGCCTTGCCGTGCGCGGCCGCGGCCTCCAGCACATAGAGCAGCGTCGTGATGAAGGTGTAGATCCGGCAGCCGAGGTCCTGCAGGTCGACCAGCAGCACGTCGAAGGTCTGCATCGACTGGCCGGTCGGTCGTCGCACCTCGCCATAGAGGCTGAAGCAGGGCACGCCATGGACCGGATCGGTGAAGTCGGGCGACTCCATCATATTGTCCTGCAGGTCGCCGCGCACGCCGTGCTGCGGCCCGAACACCGCGCTGATGGTCACCCCCGCCGCGACCAGCGCGTCGAGGCTGTGGACGAGGTCGGCCGTCGCCGAGGCAGGATGGGCGAGCAGCGCGACGCGCCGCCCTTCGAGCGGCCTGCGCAGTTGGGGGTCGGCGAGCAGGCGGTCGATGCCGAACTGGATGGTCATGGCCGTTCGGGTGCCCCAAGCGTCAGGCGAAAGCAATCGGGATGATGGAAGTCGGGTTTCCCCGGCGGATGCGCGAGCGCCCAATAGCTTCGGGTGCCGTCCAGTTCCTCGACGACGGCGGACAGGCCCAGCCGGCTGCCGCGCTCGGGATAGATGCCGGGTTCGACGCGCAGCGCATAGAGCGCATGCCCCCGCTCGCTCGTCATGTCCCAGGGGGCCAGGTCGTCGGATTTGAACAGCGAGCGATAGTCGTCGAACTGATAGCAGGCCCAGCGACCGTCGGGGGCATAGTTGAACTCGGTATAGTCGGGCTGCCCTTCCTCGCTCAGAAAGGCCTCGAAACAGCTGCTCTGCCAAAGGCCGTCGGTCGCGGTATCGGCGATGACGAGTTGTCCGTCGCCCTGCGGCAGCGCCAGCGCGTCGACATCGCCTTCGATCCCGAAGCGCAGCGCGAAGCCTTCGTCGAAAGACAGCGACACCTCCACCCACACGGCGCGCGCGGCGCGCGCCGGCGTGTCGGGATGACAGATCAGGTCCTTCCGGATGCTATCCAAACCGCAAACCCCATGCTAAGCGCGCCCGCGCTATGACCACCTACAAATCCGACCTGCTGCGCCTGCTCGACGAGCGAGGCTATATCCACCAGATGACCGACGCGGAAGGGCTCGACGCCCTCGCGGCGAAGCAGGTCGTCCCGGCCTATATCGGTTTCGACGCGACCGCGCCCTCGCTCCATGTCGGCAGCCTCGTCCAGATCATGATGCTGCGCCGTCTGCAACAGACGGGGCACAAGCCGATCGTGCTGATGGGCGGCGGAACGACGCGGATCGGCGACCCGACCGGGCGCGACGAGAGCCGCAAGATGCTGTCCGACGCGACGATCGAGGCGAATATCGCCTCGATCTTCAGCATCTTCCAGCAATATCTGACCTTTGGCGACGGTCCGACCGACGCGGTGATGGTCAACAACGCCGACTGGCTCGGCAAGCTCGGTTATATCGAGTTGCTGCAAGAGGTCGGCACCCATTTCACGATCAACCGCATGCTGACCTTCGATTCGGTGAAGCTGCGGCTCGAACGCGAACAGCCGATGACCTTCCTCGAATTCAACTACATGATCCTGCAGGGCTATGATTTCCGCTATCTGTCGCGCGAGATGGGCGTGCGGCTCCAGATGGGCGGGTCCGACCAGTGGGGCAACATCGTCAACGGCATGGAACTGGGCCGCCGTATGGACGGCACTGAATTGTTCGGGCTGACGACGCCGCTGCTGACCACCGCGGCGGGCGCGAAGATGGGCAAGACTGCCGCCGGCGCGGTGTGGCTCAATCCCGCGCAATTGTCCCATTTCGACTATTGGCAATATTGGCGCAACTGCGACGACCGCGACGTCGGCCGCTTCCTGCGCCTGTTCACCGACCTGCCGCTGGACGAGATCGCGCGACTCGAAGCACTCGAAGGCGCCGACATCAACGAGGCGAAGAAGATATTGGCGAACGAGGCGACCGCGCTGTGCCGCGGCGCCGACGCGGCAAGGACCGCGGCCGAGACCGCCGCGCAGACCTTTGAAAAAGGGCATATCGGCGGCGATCTGCCGCGCGTCGCGGCCCCGGCGGAGGGAATCGGCATCCTCAATGCGCTGCGCGATCTGGGCTTTACCGCATCGAACAAGGAAGCGCGCCGCAAGCTGGAGGAAGGCGCTGTGAAGGTCGACGGCGCGGTGATCCGCGACCCCCATCACCTGATCGTGCCGGGCGATGCGGAGGTTCCGGTGAGCCTCGGCAGCAAGAAGCACGGGCTGGTGACCCGCTGAACGGGGTTGCCGGGAACGAAGCAACAGCGTTTACCGTTTCTTCAGCAATCGGACCGATTCTATTCGGTCAGACCAGCAAGGCTTTTTGGTATGCGCAAGATCGACACGAACAAGGCCCATTATGTCGGGCTCGACCAGCGGATCGCGCCGCGCAGCGACGTCTATTGCCGCCTGCCCTTCGTGCTGCCCGACGGGCGGCAGGAAATGTGCACCTGCGTCAACATCAGCGCCGACGGCCTGCTGATGCGCTATGAGCGCGGGCTCGAGCCCGGCGACCTCGTCGTGTTCCGCATGCCGATCATCGGTCGCACCGCCGCCAAGGTCATCTGGTCGCTGGGCGGCAAGACCGGCGTCCAGTTCGAAAAGTCGATCGTGGCGGAGGATTATCTGCCGATGCTGCGCGCCATGGGTGCCCGCGGCGACGTCAACTAAGGTCGACACGCGCGACGTTACGCCGCCATCCGCAATATCTCCAGCACATCGTCCTGCGATTCGATCGGCCGCGGGTTCGACCGCAGCCAAAGGTCATGCATCGCATAGCGGGCGACGGCGCCGAACTGGTCCTCGCCGACGCCCACCTCCGCCAGCGTGCGCGGCATGCCGAGCCCGCGGACGAAGGCGTCGAGCGCCGCCGAAGCCGTGGCATGGCCGCCGCCCAGGCATTGCAGGATGCGGCGCTGCCTGCTCGCGTCATCCTGGGCGTTCCAGGCCAACACGACAGGCGACAGGATGCACGAGGTATAGCCGTGCGGCACCCCGCAGGTCCCGCCGAGGACATGACCGATCGCATGGCTCGCCCCCATCGGGACACCGGCGAGCACCGGCATCATCGCCTGCCACGCGCCGATCTGGCACTTCAGCCGCCCTTCGAGATCGCGCGCGTCGGCCTTGGCCCGGCGCAGCCCCTCGACGAGCAGCCGCAGCGCGCTGTCGGCGAGCCCGTCGGCATAATCGTTCGACTGGAAGGAGGCGAGCGTCTCGACACAATGGTCGACCGCGCGCACCCCAGTCGAAAGCCAGACCCACTCGGGCGTGTGGACGGTCAGCGCCGGGTCGAGGACGATCGCGACCGGGACCATCGCCGGATGGCCATAGCCCTGCTTGTGCCGCGTCGCCTCGTCGGTGGCGCCCGAACGCGGGTTGAATTCGCCGCCCGACAGCGTCGTCGGCACGCAGATGACGCGAACGTCGGGCCCTTCGGTGAGCGGATTCACCGCGCGGCCCTGGTCGTCGACGCGCGTGCGCAGCGGCTCGAAATCCTCGACACGCCGCACCCCATGCCTGAGCGCCAGCGCGACGATCTTGGTCGCGTCGGTCACCGATCCGCCGCCGACCGACACGATCAGGTCGGCCCGTGCTGCGCGCGCCGCTTCGACCGCGCGCAGCACGTCCGAGCGCGGTGCGTGCGGTGCGATGCCGTCGAAGGTCGCCGCATGCCGGTCGCCGAGCGCGCTCTCGATCCGCGCCACGGCGTCGGTCTGTTTGCGAAGCGAGGTCGAGGCGATCAGCAGCACCCGCCGCGCGCCCATCGCCTCCGCCTGCTCGCGGAGCGCTTCTCCCGCCGGTCGCCCGAAAACGATGCGCTTCGTTTCGGTGAAGGTCACTTCGCCCGACGACAGTTGCACTGCAGTTCCTCCATCTTCGCTCATCAGATGGTTAGGATACAAAGTATTTCCGCTCCAGCCAATGGGCGGGGAGTCGATCAGCCGCTGCGCAGGAGCGGCACCGCCGCGTCGCGCTCGAACAGATAGAGGCACAGGCGCACCGCCTCGCCGCGCGGGCCGTCCATGCCGCCGTCGCGTTCGACGAACAGGCGCGCATCGTCGTGCGCGACGGGGAGCAGGCGCACCAGTTGCTCGGGTGTCGCAAGGCGATAGTCGGCGTCGCCCGACTGCTTGAGCCCGAGCAGTTCGCCCCCGCCGCGCAGTTCCAGATCGCGCTCGGCGATCACGAAGCCGTCGTTCGTCTCGCGCATCAACGCGAGCCGCTCACGCGCCGTCTCCGACAGATTCTGCGAACGCAGCAGCAGGCAGACCGATTTCGCCGTCCCGCGCCCGACGCGCCCGCGAAGCTGATGGAGCTGTGCGAGGCCGAAGCGGTCGGCGTGCTCGACGATCATCAGGCTCGCCGCGGGGACGTTGACGCCGACCTCGATCACCGTCGTCGCAACGAGGACGCCGATCTCGCCCGCTTCGAAGCGCGCCATCACCGCATCCTTGTCGGGCCCCTTCATCCGTCCGTGGACGAGGCCGACCGCGGCGGCGCCGAAGCGTTCGCGCAGCAGCGCCGCGCGATCCTCTGCCGCCGCGAGTTCGCTCGCCTCGCTCTCCGCAACCAACGGGCAGACCCAATAGGCCTGCGCCCCGCTCGCCAGATGGCGCCCGAGCCCGTCGATCACCTCGTCCAGCCGGTCGACCGAGACAACGCGCGTGTCGACGGGCGTGCGCCCCGGGGGCATCTCGTCGAGCCGCGACACGTCCATCTCGCCATGATTGGCGAGCAGCAGCGTGCGCGGGATCGGCGTCGCAGTCATCACCAGCAGGTGCGGCGGCCGCGCGCCCTTGTCGGTCAGCATCAGCCGCTGTGCGACGCCGAAGCGATGCTGTTCGTCGACGACGACCAGCGCCAGATCCTTGTATGCGACATGCTGCTGAAAAATGGCGTGCGTGCCGACAAGGATATCGATGCTGCCGTCCGCCAGCCCCATCAGCGTCGATTCGCGCACCTTGCCCTTGTCGCGCCCGGTCAGGATCGCGAGGTTGACCGGCAGGCCCGCGAGCATCTGTTGCAAGGTCGCATGATGCTGGCGAGCCAATATCTCGGTCGGCGCGAGCAACGCCGCCTGCGTCCCCGCCTCGACTGCCGTCAGCATCGCGCGCAGCGCCACCAGCGTCTTGCCCGACCCGACGTCGCCCTGCAGCATCCGCAGCATCGGCACGTCCTGCGCCATGTCGCCCGCAATCTCGCGCCCGACTCGCTCCTGCGCGCCGGTCAGACCGAAGGGCAGCTTCAGCGCCCCGGTCAGCCGCCCGTCGCCGGCAATCGACCGGCCCTTGCGGTTGCGCAGCCCCTGCCGGATCAGCATCAGCGCGACCTGGCTCGCGAAAATCTCGTCATAGGCCAGCCGGTCGCGCGCCGCATCGTCGCGCGGGCCGGCATGCGCGCGCGCCAGCGCCTCACGCCATGCCGGCCAGCCCCGGCCGGCCAGCAGCGGTGCGTCGATCCATTCGGCGAGGTCGGGCCGCCGGTCGATCGCGACCTCGGCAAGCTGCGACAGCCGCGCGTTGGTCAGCCCCTCGGTGAGCGGATAGACGGGCTCATGCTCCGCGATGGCGGTTTCGTCCCCCAGCTCGGCGACATGATCAGGGTGCACGATCTGGCGCATGTCGCCATAGAGGTCGAGCCGGCCCGACACGCGGCGCTTTTCCCCCAGCGGGAACAGCTTGCGCGCGAGGCCGGAGGTGCGCCCGAAATAGACGAGCCGCACATGATCGCCCGCGCCATCGACGGCCTCGACACCGAAGGGCGCGCGCGGGGAGCGGCCGGAGCGATAGTCCTGCGCGGTCAGATCGACGATGATCGTCTGCCCCGCCTGTGCCTGATCGAGCCGTTCGACCGGAATACGCGAGATGAGGCCGGTCGGCAGGTGGAACAGCACATCGACGACGCGCTCCAGCCCGAGCCGCGCCAGCGGCTTGGCAAGCTGCGGCCCGACGCCCTTGAGGTCGGTCAGCGCGGCAAAGAGCGGGTTGAGGATTTCGGGTCGCATGGCTAGAGCGTGTCTAGCCTCGTCTTTCCGTTCGTGTCGAGCGAAGGAAAGCCGGCCCCTCTTCCGTTTGTGCTGAGCTTGTCGAAGCACCGTCCTTATTTTTCGGCGGCGCAAAGAAAGAACAGCCCCTCGACAAGCTCAGGGCGAACGGTGAGCGGATACGATGCCCGTTTCCGCTTCATCGCTCGCGCGATTAAAAGGCCCGCCATGCAAGACCGCCTGAAACGCCTGAGATTCCGCGCCTGGCACCGCGGCACGCGCGAGGCCGACTATATGATCGGCGGCTTCTTCGACCGCTATTCGCCCGGCTGGGCCGAGGCGGAGGTCGAATGGTTCGAGGCCGTCGTCGAAGAGGACGACGTCGATATCATGGCGTGGGCGCTGGGGACCGGGCATCCGCCCGCGCACCTCGACCGTCCCGAATGGATCGCCGCGATGCGCCGGCTGGATTATATCCCGCTGCCATGACCCGGACCGCCGCCGACATCTTCGCCGCCATCGGGTCGGCGTCGGCGCCCCTGACGCTGGCGCGCGCCGCCGACGGATTCCTGCCGCTGCTGCTCGCCGATCTGGCGCGGGCGAGCGACAAGAGGCTGCTGTATGTCGCGACCGACGATGCGGCGATGCAGGCGATCGCCGACGCCGCACCCTTCTTCGCGCCCGACCTGGTCGTCCACCGCTTTCCGGCGTGGGACTGCCTGCCTTATGACCGCGCCGGGCCGTCGATGCGGGTCAGCGCCGACCGGCTGGCGACGCTGTCGGCGTTGCAGGCGCCCCCTAGGCGCGGCGAGCTGATCCTGACCACCGTCGCCGCGATCACCCAGCGCACGCTGACCCCGTTTCGCATCCGCCAGCTCGCGACGACACTCGCGGCCGGACAGCGGATCGATCGCGACGCGCTCGCCGAATTGCTGGTCGCCAGCGGCTTCAACCGCGTCGATACCGTCACCGACCAGGGCGAGTTCGCGGTGCGCGGCGGCATCGTCGACCTGTTCCCCGCGGGCGAGGACGCCGGATTGCGCGTCGATTTCTTCGGCGATGAGATCGAGAGCATCCGTCGCTTCGACCCCGCCGACCAGCGCAGCCTGGGCCCCGCCAAGGCGCTGCAACTGCTCCCGGCCGCTGAAACCCTGCTCGATGAGGCGACGATCAAGCGCTTCCGCACCCGCTATCGCGAGATGTTCGGGGCGCAGGCGACCGGCGACCCGCTCTATCAGGCGGTGAGCGAGGGGCGGCGGCAGGCGGGAATGGACCATTGGCTGCCGCTGTTCGAGGAGCGGCTGGCGACCTTGTTCGACCATATCGACCCGGCGACCCCGGTGCTGCGCGGCCACCGCACCGACGCGACCGCCGAGACGCGCTTCGACGCGATCCGCGACTATCATGCCAACCGCGTCGCCGCCGAGCAGGAGCAGGCGGGCAGCTATCGCCCGCTCGCGCCCGAAGCGCTCTACCTGACCGAGGCCGAGTGGAGCGAGGCGGAGACGGCGCGCCCTATCCATGTCGTCACCCCGTTCGACGTTCCCGAGGCGCCGACGGTTCTCGACCTCGAAAGCTTCGCGGCGCGCGATTTCACGCCCGAGCGCACCGCCGACCTCAATGTCTACGACAAGGTGGCCGACCATCTGTCCGACGAACGGCGCAGAGGGCGGCGGACGATTATCGCCAGCTATTCGGCAGGCGCGCGGGATCGGCTGGCGGGGCTGCTCAAAGAGCATGGCGTCAGCGGGCTGGCGCAGGTCGATACGTGGCAGGAAGCGCTGGGTTCAACGTCCGTTCGTGTCGAGCGAAGTCGAGACACCCCGCGGGATAGCGCCACGCCGAGGGGCGTCTCGACTTCGCCCGACGCGAACGGGTTGGGAGCGAATAATCCGGGGACAGACACCGTCGCCCTGATCGTCCTCCCCCTCGACCACGGCTTCGCGACCGACGCGATCAGCCTGCTGACCGAACAGGACATCCTCGGCGAACGGCTGGTCCGGCGGCAGAAGCGGCGCAAGAGCGCCGACGCCTTCCTCGCCGAACTGGCGACGCTCAGTGTCGGCGATCTCGTCGTCCACCTCGACCATGGTATCGGCCGCTACGAGGGGCTGACCTCGATCCCGGTCGGCGACAGCCCGCACGACTGCGTCGCACTCACTTACGCCGGCGGCGACAAGCTTTACGTGCCGGTCGAGAATCTCGACGTGCTGTCGCGCTACGGCGGCGAGAGCGAGGGGGTCGCGCTCGACAGGCTGGGCGGCGAGGCGTGGCAGCGGCGCAAGGCGCGGATGAAGGAGCGCATCCGCGAGATCGCGGGCGAACTGCTTGCCACCGCGGCGCAGCGCGCGCTGCGCGCCGGCGAAATGCTGGCGCAGGATGCCGCCTATCCCGCCTTCGCCGACCGCTTCCCCTATCAGGAAACCGACGACCAGGACCGCGCGATCGGCGACGTGCTCGCCGACATGGCATCGGGGCGGCCGATGGACCGGCTGGTGTGCGGCGACGTCGGCTTCGGCAAGACCGAAGTGGCGCTGCGCGCCGCCTTCGTCGCGGCGATGGCGGGGGTGCAGGTCGCGGTCGTCTGTCCCACCACGCTGCTCGCGCGGCAGCACTACAGCAATTTCGTCGAGCGCTTCAAAGGCTTCCCGATCAACATCGGGCGGCTGTCGCGGCTGGTTCCGGCGGCCGAGGCTGCGAAGACGCGCGACGGGCTGGCGAGCGGGCAGATCGACATCGTGGTCGGCACGCACGCGGTCTTTGCGAAAGCGGTCGAGTTCCAGCGCCTCGGCCTCGTCGTCGTCGACGAGGAACAGCGCTTCGGCGTCGTCCACAAGGAGCGGCTGAAGCAGTTGAAGACCGACGTCCATGTGCTGACGCTGACCGCGACGCCGATCCCGCGCACGCTGCAGATGGCGATGTCGGGGCTGCGCGAACTGAGCGTCATCCAGACGCCGCCGGTCGATCGTCTCGCCGTGCGGACCTATGTCGCGCCGTGGGACCCGGTGGTGATCCGCGAGGCGCTGCTGCGCGAGCACGACCGCGGCGGGCAGAGCTTCTTCGTCACCCCGCGCATCAAGGACCTTCCCGACATCGAGGAATTCCTGCGCACGCGGGTGCCCGAGGTCAAATATGTCGTCGCGCACGGCCAGATGGCGCCCGGAGAGGTCGAGGAGCGGATGAGCGCCTTCTATGACCGCAAATATGACGTGCTCGTCTCGACCACCATCGTCGAGAGCGGGCTCGACATTCCGAGCGCCAACACGCTAGTCGTCCACCGCGCCGACCGCTTCGGCCTCGCGCAGCTCTATCAGCTTCGCGGGCGGGTCGGGCGGTCGAAGACGCGCGCCTATGCCTATCTGACGACGCCCGAGCATGGCGCGATCACCGACACCGCCGAAAAGCGGCTCAAGCTGCTCGGTGACCTCGACACGCTGGGCGCGGGCTTTCAGCTCGCGAGCCACGATCTCGACATCCGCGGCGCGGGCAATCTGGTCGGCGATGAGCAGTCGGGACATATCCGCGAGGTCGGCTTCGAACTTTATCAGTCGATGCTGGAGGAGGCGATCCTCGTCGCCAAGGCGGAGGGCGCCGGCGTCGCGCCGCCGCGCGAGGCGCTGTCGCCAGTCATCACCATCGACGCGCCGATTCTGATTCCCGAGGATTATGTCCCCGACCTGCCGCTGCGCATGGCGCTCTACCGCCGCCTCAACGAAGCCGGGGACCGCGCGGCACTCGACGCGTTCGCGGCCGAGATGATCGACCGCTTCGGCCCGCTGCCGCCCGAAACGGCGAACCTGATCCAGCTGATGGAGATCAAGGCGAACGCCAGGGCGGCGGGCATCGCCAAGCTCGACGTCGGCACCAAGGGCGCGCTGGTCGCCTTCCACGGCGACGAGTTCGCGAATGTGCCGGGCCTGATCGCCTATGTCGAACGGCTGAAGGGCCGCGCGCGCATCCGCCCCGACAACCGCCTGTCGGTCAGCGGCGAATGGGGCAGCGCCGGCGCCCGGCTCAACGGCGCGCTGCAATTGTCGAAAGGTTTGGGAAAGCTGGCGAAGCAGGCGACGTAAAAACCGTCGTCATTGCGAGCGGCGAAGATAGAGTGGCGTATCTGATCTGACCACCGTCCCGTTCGTGGAAACGGGTGGATGTGGATTTAGGGCTCGATGCCCTATTCCATCAACGCCAGCAGTTCGTCGCCCGGGACCGGCCCCGATTTCAGGAAGCCCTGCCACGTCGCCACGCCGATCTCCTTCAGCCGCGCGAGCTGGCTCTCGCTCTCGATCCCCTCGGCAACCACCAACAGGCCGAGCGCGCGGGCAAGGTCGACGATCGCGCGCACGACGATGCGGTCGCGGTCACTGCCGTCGATGGTGCGCGTGAAGCCGGCGTCGATCTTCAGATAGTCGATCGGCAGCCGCGCGAGCAGCGACAGGCTGGAATAGCCGGTGCCGAAATCGTCGATCGCGATCGCGCAGCCGAGCGAGCGGATCTGCGCGAGCTGTGCCGCCGCGCTCGTCGGATCGCTAAGCATCGCCTGTTCGGTGAGTTCGAGCGTCAGCCGGTCGGGATCGACGCGCGCCGCCTTGATCATCGCCGCCAGCCGGTCGGCAAACGCCGGGTCGCCGAGGTCGGCGGCGGTGATGTTGAGCGAGACGCGCAGCTTGCCGAGCGGCTTCGGCCAGCGCGCGACCTCGGCCAGCGCGACGCGGTGCGCATGTTCGGTCAACTCGCACTCGAGCCGCGCCGCGCGCGCCGCGGTGATGAGCGGCCCGGCGCCGAGCAGGCCGAGGTCGGGATGCCGCCAGCGCAGCAGCGCTTCGACCCCGACCATCGCGCCGCTCGCGACGTCATATTGCGGCTGATAGAAGATCGCCACCTCGCCGCGCGACAGCGCGGCCTTGACCATCGCGCCGTCGCGCGCCGACGCCGGCCGCGCGAGCTGCTCGGCCGCCATGCGTAGCTGATCGTCGATCGGCTCGTCGCGCGTGATCAGCGCCGCGGCGATGCGGATCGCCAGCCGCCCGTTGGGGTCGCCGACCATCGGCTCGGCGAGCGCGACGTGAAGGGCCCGTTCCTGCGCATGCAGCGCGCCGAGCGACAGCGGCACCGCCGGTACGATCAGGAAGCGCGGCCCTTCGAGCCGCGCGACCAGCGAGCCATGGCCGAATTCATCGCTGGCGAAGGTGTCGAGCCGCCGCGCCACCTCTTCGAGCAGGGCGTCGCCCGTTTCGGTGCCCGCGCTGTGATTGATTCGCGCCAGCTGGTCGAGCTGGATCAGGATCACGCCCAGGTCGGCGCCGTGCCGCGCATGCAGGTCTTCAAGATGCCGAACGCTTGCCGCGTTCGTGTCGTTCAATCGATTCATGCCGGCCCCCTAGCAGGCTTTGCTTGCCAATCTCTTCCCATTTGCACCACAATAATCACGATGACCGCAAATTCCGCCCCATCTGCCGCGTCGCTGGCCGACGGCCATGGCCGCCGGATCAGCTATCTGCGCCTGTCGGTGACCGACCGCTGCGATCTGCGCTGCCGTTATTGCATGGCGGAGACGATGACCTTCCTTCCGCGCTCGGCGGTGCTGACGATCGAGGAAATGGGCGATCTCGCGGAACGATTCGTCGCGCGCGGCATCCGCCGCATCCGCCTGACCGGCGGCGAACCGCTGGTGCGGCGCGGCATCGACATGCTCGCTGGGCGGCTCGGCGCACTGGTCGGCGACGGCCTCGACGAACTGACCCTCACCACCAACGGCATACGGCTCGCCGAACATGCGGCGATGCTCGCGGCGGCGGGCGTGCGCCGCGTCAACGTCAGCCTCGACACGCTCGATGCGGCGGCCTTTCGCCATATCACCCGCGTCGGCGACCTCGCCGTCGCGCTGCGCGGCATCGCGGCGGCGCGCGCGGCGGGACTGTCGGTCAAGATCAACATGGTCGCGCTCGCCGGGCTCAACGAGGACCAGCTCCTCCCGATGCTCGATTTCTGCGCCGCGAACGGCTGCGACCTGACGCTGATCGAAACGATGCCGCTCGGCGAGGTCGAGGCGGACCGCAGCGCCCATTTCATTCCGCTCCACCGCTTCGTCGCGCCGCTGCGCGCCGAGCGCGCGATCTGGCCGGTCGACAAACGCACTGGCGGCCCGGCGCGCTATTTCGCGGTCGAGGACAGCCCGGTGACGCTCGGCCTGATCACGCCGCTGAGCGACAATTTCTGTGCGACCTGCAACCGCATCCGCCTGACCGTCGAAGGGCGCATCTACATGTGCCTGGGACGCGACGACCATGTCGACCTGCGCGCGGCGCTGCGCGACGGCGGGGACGTCGATGGGTTGATCGACACGGCATTGGCTGGCAAACCGCGCGCGCACGATTTTCGTATCGAACGGAAATCGGCGCCGGCGGTCGCGCGTCACATGAGTGCAACGGGCGGCTGACGCGGCGCCCTTCTGGGGGTAGTTATGCAACGCAAGATCGCGCTCGTCGCGTCGAATGCGCCCGCGGGACAGGAGGCCGAGGCCGAACTGCGTCCGCTCTACGACTTCGTCGATCTCGCCGAGGCCGACCTGCTGATCGCGCTCGGCGGCGACGGCTTCCTGCTCCACATGCTGCACCAGCTTCTCGACCAGCGGCGTAGCCTGCCCGTCTTCGGAATGAACCGCGGGACGATCGGCTTCCTGATGAACGAGTTCCGCGTCGAAGGCCTGCTCGAACGCATCGCCGCCGCGCGCCCCTTCCTGATCCACCCCCTGTCGGGCGACATCACGACGATCAGCGGCGAACGGCATATCCTGCCCGCGATTAACGAAATTTCGCTGCTGCGCGAAACGCGCCAGGCGGCGAAGCTGGAGGTAGTGATCAACGAGCGCACGATGCTGGAGGAACTGGCGTGCGACGGCGTCCTCGTCGCGACCCCCGCGGGTTCGACCGCCTATAATCTGTCCGCCAACGGACCGATCCTGCCGCTCGAATCGGAAATGCTCGCGCTGACCCCGATCAGCCCCTTCCGCCCGCGGCGTTGGCGCGGCGCATTATTGCCCGAATCGGCAAGCATCCGCTTCAATGTCCGCGAAGCAGCCAAACGCCCGGTCAGCGCCGTCGCCGACCAGCGCGAGATCCGCGACGTGAAGACCGTCCTCGTCACCACCGACCGCAGCCGGCCGCTGACGCTGCTGTTCGATCCCGATCAGGGGCTCGACGAGCGGATCGCGATGGAACAATTCATCGTTTGAGGCACGCTGGCTCCAGCGCAGGGCCAGCGGTACAAAATATACCGAATCCCCCTTGCAAAATGGCGCGGGCAACGGCAAAGGGGCCGCCTTGCCCGCCTTGGCGGGCTGCTCCTCGGTAGCTCAGCGGTAGAGCAATCGACTGTTAATCGATTGGTCGCAGGTTCGAATCCTGCCCGGGGAGCCATCTTCTTTCCACGATGGCAGCGACAGGCTTCGGGGCATTTCAGCCGTCCGAAATGGTCTCATCCTCAATCGCCGCGGTAATCATCCGATCCCATATGGCGGCGTCGCCGGCGGCGACCATGCGCCCGCTCGGTTCGCGAAGCGTGCGGAGCACTGCAAGCGCGGCATCGGTGTATTCGGGCCAGCTTTCGTCGACCGCCGCTCCGGCCGACGACATGTCCCCTTCGGCATTGCGGCTGAGCGCATGGCCCGCGAGCACGCGCGCGATCCGTTCGACAGGGGCGGTTTCGGCTGCATCGAGCAACGCGTCGCGGCGGTCGGTCATGATGTCATCTCCTGTCGCGGATCATCCTGTCGCGCACCAGCTTTGCTGGCGAGCCTGTTCCAGACGAACGCACGGCAAAGACGGCAGTTGCCGCGTCCGGGTTTGCCGATCCTTCGCACGCCGACGAAGCGATACGGGCCGGAAACCGGATGTCGGCCTGAATCGATGAAATCGCGATTCTCAAACGCATCGTCATATGAAAAAATCCGGACGAATCCGGCGATCGGACATTAGAAAAGAAAGCGAATTCCGAGCGTCGATCCTGCGGGGATTTTCCGCGAAACTTGACTTTTTCTCCCCATCTACCCATATTGTTCGCGCTAACGTCGCCTGCGACGGAAAATTTACGCCCCAGGCGCTGAACTTCCCTTCTCACGCTACCAGCTCCGCCGGTGCTTTTGCCGGTGGGTATCTTGTTTTCGTGAAAGGAAAACACCCATGCCGATCGGCACCGTCAAATTCTTCAACACCGACAAGGGTTACGGCTTCATTTCGAATGAAGACGGCTCGGGCGACAGCTTCGTCCATATCACCGCCGTCGAGCGCGCCGGAATGGCGACCCTGAACAAGGACCAGCGCCTTTCCTACGAACTGGAAACCGGCCGCAACGGCAAGGTATCGGCCATCAACCTTCAGCAGGCCTGATCCTTGGCGAAAGAAGAGCTTCTGACCTTCGAAGGCGTGATCGACGAAATCCTGCCCGACGGCCGTTTCGGCGTCGTGCTCGAAAATGATCACCGCCTTATCGCCTATACCGCTGGCCGGATGCGACGCTTTCGCATCCGGTCGGTGGTCGGCGACTCGGTCCGCGTCGAAATGACGCCCTACGACCTGACCAAGGGCCGCATCGTCTATCGCGAGCGCGGCCCCGGCGGTCCCGGCGGCGGCGCGCGCAAGCGCCGCTGACTTACAGAATAAACAAGAGTAAAGAATGATTTATAACAATATTTTCCCGCGCCTCGCGGGTCTGTCCCTCGCCGGCAAGGCGATCGCACCGCGTCCGGCCCCGCGCCGTTCGCCGACGCTGTCGCGCCGCGAGTTGCGGCGACTGATCGCCGACATGGTTGATTGACACACGAACAAGGGAGCAGATGATGTCCGCAACGATCGATTTCTACCTGACACAGGCCGAGAAATGCGATGTCGATGCGGCCGGCACCAAGCTGGTGCAGGTTCGCGACCGCAGCCTGCGCGCAGCCGCCGCCTGGCGCGCGATGGCGGACAAGCTGATCCGCGCCGAAACGGCGCGTGTGGAAAAGGAACGGCAGATCGAAGCCGCGCGCAACGCCGCCAAGGTCGACTGAGCGCGAACCGCCGTTCCGTTTACCGGAACCGATCGTCCCCCAGGGTCAGACCGGATTCAGGCCCATGCAGACATATTTGATCTCGAGATAATCGTCGATCCCATAGCGTGACCCCTCGCGCCCGACGCCCGATTCCTTGATCCCGCCGAACGGCGCGACCTCGGTGGAGATCAGACCGGTGTTGACCCCGACGATCCCATATTCGAGCGCCTCCGCAACGCGCCAGACGCGCGCGAGGTCGCGCGCATAGAAATAGGCGGCAAGGCCGAAGCGCGTGTCGTTTGCCTGCGCGACGACGTCAGCCTCGTCCTCGAAACGGAAAACCGGCGCCAGCGGGCCGAAGGTTTCCTCCTGCGCCACCGCCATCGCCGCCGTGACCTCGACAAGCAGCGTCGGTTCGAAAAAGGTGCCGCCGAGCGCCGAGCGCGCGCCGCCGCAGACGACCCGGGCTCCCTTTGCAGTCGCGTCGGCGATATGCCGTTCGACCTTTTCGACCGCCGCTTCCTCGATCAGCGGGCCGACCTCGATCCCCGGCACCGCGCCATCGCCGACCTTCAGCGCCCGCACCGCGTCGGCGAGGCGCGCGACGAATGCGTCATGGATGCCCGCCTGCACATAGAGACGGTTGGCGCAGACGCAGGTCTGCCCGGCGTTGCGGTATTTGGAGGCGATCGCGCCCTTCACCGCTTCGTCCACATCGGCGTCGTCGAAGACGATGAAAGGGGCGTTGCCGCCGAGTTCGAGACCAAGCTTCTTCACCGTGTCGGCTGACTGGCGATAAAGCAGCTTGCCGATCTCGGTCGAGCCGGTGAAGGAGAGCTTGCGGACCAGCGGGTTGCCGGTCATCTCTTCGCCGACACCGCGCGCATCGCTGGTCGGGACGATCGACAGCAGGCCGGTGGGCAGCCCGGCTTCCTCCGCCAGCACCGCGAGCGCGAGCGCCGACAGCGGCGTCTGCGCCGCCGGCTTGACGACGATGCCGCAGCCCGCGGCGAGCGCCGGACCGACCTTGCGGGTGATCATCGCGGCGGGGAAGTTCCACGGCGTGATCGCCGCGACGACGCCGACCGGTTGCTTGAGCACGAGGATGCGCTGGCCGTTCTGGGTCGCGGGGATAACATCGCCATAGACACGCTTCGCTTCCTCCGCGAACCATTCGATGAAGGAGGCCGCATAGGCGATCTCGCCCCGGCTTTCGGCGAGCGGCTTGCCCTGTTCGGCGGTCATCAGCCGCGCGAGATCCTCCTGATTCGCCATGATCAGATCGAACCAGCGGCGCAGGATCGCGGCGCGCGCCTTGGCCGGCATCGCCGCCCAGGCGGGCATCGCCGCCGCCGCCGCATCGATCGCGGTGCGCGTGTCGGCGGCGGTCGTATCGGCGACCTCGGCGATCAGCGCCCCGGTCGCGGGGTTGGTGACGGCCAGCCGGCGTTCGCCCGCCACCCAGCGGCCGCCGACGAAAGCCTCGGTCCGCAGCAGGTCGCCGCGCGTCAATGTCCATGCGTTGCTCATAATGCGCTCAAGGCCTCTTCCAATATCGCCATGCCCTCGTCGATCACCGCGTCGGACGCGGTGAGCGGCATCAGCAGGCGGATGGTTTCGCCATGGATACCGCAGCTCAGCAGTACAAGCCCCCGCTCCAGGGCGCGCGCCGTCACGCGCTTCGCCGCCGCGCCGTCGGGTTCGTCGCCGCCGCGCGCCGCGAGCAGGTCGAAGGCGACCATCGCGCCGGGGCCGCGGACATGGCCGATGGGCAGAAGGTCGTTGCGCGCCGCGAAGGCCGCCAGAGTCGTCCGCAACCGGTCGCCGATGGCGTTCGCCCGCGCGATCAGCCCTTCCTCCTCGATCACGTCGAGCACCGCGAGCGCCGCCGCGCAGGCGACGGGCGACCCCGCATAGGTGCCGCCGAGCCCGCCGGGCTGCGCCGCGTCCATGATGTCGGCGCGGCCGATCACGCCCGACAGTGGGAAGCCGCCGGCGAGCGACTTGGCGACGGTCATCAGGTCGGGCTCGACCCCACCATGCTCGATCCCGAACATCCGCCCGGTGCGCGCGAAGCCGGTCTGCACCTCGTCGGCGATCAGCAGGATGCCATGCTCGTCGCAGATACGGCGCAGCGCCTGAAGCAATTCGGGCGGTGCCATGTGGAAGCCGCCCTCGCCCTGCACCGGCTCGACGATGATCGCGGCGACGCGCGACGGCTCGATGTCGGCGGCGAACAGCAGCGACAGCGCGCGCAGGCTATCCTCGACGCCGACACCGTAGTGCGCGATCGGAAACGGCAGGTGGAACACCTCGCCCGGCAGCGGGCCGAAGCTGCGCTTGTAGGGCAGCACCTTGCCCGTCATCGCCATGGTGAGCAGCGTGCGGCCGTGGAAGCCCCCGCCGAAGGCGATCACGCCCGGCCGCCCGGTCGCGGCGCGCGCGATCTTCACCGCATTCTCGACCGCTTCGGCCCCGGTCGTGAACAGGATCGTCTTGGCGGGCCCCGCGATGGGCGCCAGGGCGTTCAGCCGCTCGCACAGCGCGACATAGGGTTCATAGGCGACGACCTGAAAGGCGGTGTGAGTATAAAGGTCGAGCTGGTCGCGCACCGCCGCGATCACGCGCGGATGGCAATGGCCGACGTTGAGCACCGCGATGCCGCCGGCAAAGTCGATGTAGCGCGCGCCGTCGGCATCCCACAGCTCGGCATTTTCGGCACGCTCCGCGAACAGCGGCGTCGCGGTGGCGACCCCCTGCGGGACGGCGGCGACACGGCGCGACAAAAGAAGGGCATTCTGGCTCATCGTTGGACCTCGTTGGTTTGGGATCAATCTTGGGAAGGGGCGGCGCGGTCGAGCAGCCGGGCGGGCCAGGCCGCCGCAAGTCCGCTCAGCAGCAACAGCAGCACCGCGGCCCCGATCGTCAGCGGATAGCCGCCGCGATCGAGCAGCAGGCCGGTCAGCAGCGGCCCGCTCGCCAGGCCGAGCTTCGAACAGAAGCCGCCGAGCGCGGCGGTCCGCCCGACCTTGTCGAAAGCGGCGGCAAGGCCGAGCAGATAGGGGATGGTGAAGGCCCACACGATCGCCGAGCCGATGTTGGCGGCGACATAGACGACGGCGAGATCGGAGCGCCAGAAGGCGGCGGTGAACAGCAAGGTCACCGCGATCGAGCCGAGGATCGGCTTCGCCCGCCCGAAGCGCGCGCCCATCGCAACAACGAGGATCGACCCCAGCGCGCCGAGCCAGTTGGCGGCGGCAAGCGTCGGCCCGATGAAATCCTGCGACAGGCCCGCGTTGCGCCCCAGCCCAATGATGAAGGCGGCGAGACCCATATTGCCCGCCTGGAACAGAAAGATGGCGGCGAGCGTCGCGGCGAGCGGGCGCCGTGCGATCGGCGCGGGCGCGGCGGTCACGCCGCTCTCCGTCGCAACGGGATAGGCGGGCAGGAAGGGCAGCATAGCCAGCGTCGCGAGGCTGAAGGCGGCGAGTGCGAGGAACAGGATCGCGGTGCCATAATGCGGAACCAGCGACGGCAATGCCCACAGGCCGATGCCGCCAATCCCGAACTGCACGACAAGCAGCATCCCGAACACACGGTCGGGCGAACGGGTGCGCGCGATCACCGCGAAGGCGACCCCGACGAGCAGCCCGCCGACGATCCCATGACAGGCGCGCAAGGCTGTGAGCCACGGCACCGACACGACGCGGGTCGAGACGAGGTCGATGGCGATCAGGCCGAGCAGCGCCGCCGTTGCGGCAACACGCCACGGGATGCGCCGGATCAGGAACACCGCCGCCAGCGCCCCGACCGCAGCCCCATAGACATTGGCCGATGCGATCAGCCCCGCGCTCGCGGGCTTGATCCCCAGCCCGTCCGACAGGCCGGTGACGAGCGCCGCCATGATGTTGACGTAGAAAAGCCCGGCGGTGGCGAGGAAGGACAGCAGCACAGCGGCGGGCAGGCCGTCGGGCGCCACCTTCGGCAGCGTATCGGTCAGCCGCATGGCGCATCCTTTCCGGCCAGCGCCACGGCGGCGGGACCCCAGTCCCAATGATCGCTGTCGCCGAAGCTGTAGAAGAGCGCGTCACGGCCAGGCAGCATCGCGACCGAAATGCCGCCGAACCCCGACATGGCGGGAACCCAGAGCGGCGCGGCGCAACCTTGCTTCGCGCCCATCTCGCGCGCCCAGAAGCCGGCGCGGTAGCGGAAGCCGGGAAAACCCGCCGGAAGCCCGCCGCCCTTCGGCGCGCGCTGCATCGCCGCGTCGAGCAGGCGCCGATCGAGCAGCCCGCCCGCCCCCTGCATCAGCCAGCGCGACAGCCGCGCGATGTCGTCGGGCTGATAGGTCAGCCCCCAGCCGACGAAGGGCTGCGCCGCCGCATCCTCGGTCCGCCGCGTCGTCGACAGCGTCGGGCTGAGCTCGAGGTCATCCCACAGCGGCCGGACGAGATCGTCGTAGAGATCGGCCTGCGCGCCGCGCTTCTCGCGCAGGATCGCGGCCATCGCGGTACCGAGCAGATAGGTGTCCGAGGTATGATAGACCCATTTGCCGCCCGGCGGCGCCTTGCGCGGATAATGGGTACAGGCGAAGGCGATCTTCGCCGCATGGTCGGCGGGCTCGAAGAAACCGGCGATCGACGGGTCGTCTTCGTCGACCATATAGGCGGCCGAGCGATAACGGCCGGTCGTCATGTCGAGCGCCTGCTCGAGCGTCACGCCCGCCCAGCCGCGCGCGCAGGCGGGGACATAGGCGGCGATACTCGCCCCGGCGCTACCCGGATAGAGTTTTTCGAGCCGCATCAGCGCCACGCCGCCGAACAGCGACTTGGCGGTCGAATAGGACGGCAGGTCGATGACCTCGCACGCCGGATAGTCGCCATGACGCGTCACGCAGGCGCTGCGGTAATGGATGCCGTCCACCACCGCGCCATAGACGGTCGGCTCCGATCCCGCGGCGGTGGCGAGCGCCAGCGCGTCGGGCAGTGCCTCGACCGGCCGCACCGGAAGCCGCGCCGCGACGACCGCTTCGTGCCGCCGGACGATCGCCTCGGCATCGGCGACCGCGCCCGGCGCAGCGCGCGCCGCGACGAAGCCCCAGGCGTCGAACTTGCGGTAGCGGCAGGTCTCGCTCGCGATCTCAAAGGCGGCCTTGCTCACCGTTCCGTCCGCGCCGAACAGGAAGGTCAGCATCCCGTTGTGCGTGCAGTTGGCATTGCGCTCCTGCAATGCAAAGGGCAGCGCGGCGCGGGCCAGCCCGCCGTCACCGGGCTCGGACCAGACGCGGCCGGGCTCGACGATCCAGTTCCAGTCAGGATGGTTCGAGGCGATCAGTCCGCGCTGCGCGGGGATCAGCGCATCGCCGTGCTGGACGAGATCGAGGGCAAGGTCGGGCAGCGAGCGGATCGTATCGCCGCGTTCATAGCCCTTTTTCTCGGCGATCAGGCGAAAGCCCGCCATCGCCGCGCCCGTCAGATGCAGGCGGCCGGTAAAATTCGCCTGCGGCGGCGCGGCATCGGCGGTGGGCGCAAAGGCCGACAGATCAACCAGACGGTCGAACCCCGTGCCTGCGAACAACACGTCGCGGCCCAGCGCCTGCCGCGTGTCGGAGGTTTCGGCCCGGGCAACGCCCGTCACCACCACATCGTCGAACCAGCAGGTCGCGCGCTTCCCCTGCGCCGACAGGCGAAGCAGCAGGCCGCCACCAAGCCCTTCCCCGCCGTCGGCGAGCGCTTGTCCGCCCGGCCACAGCGTCACCGCATCGGCACGCGCCTTGCCGACCGAAAGGATCGGCGTCCATGTCGCGCCATCATCGCGCGAGGCTTCGGCCATGCAGGCGGCGGTGTCGTCGAGCGCGTCGGCGGCGATCTTCGCATTCACATACAGGCGGCGTTTGCCCTCGACCGGCACCGCGACCTGCGCGCTCGCGCCGGCGGTGAGGCGCATCGAGACATTGCCCTCGAAACTCGTCAGCCGCACGTCGCCCGCGCCCGCCGCGCGCCACGGGTCGGCGCTGCCCTGCTGGAAGTCGCTGCGCAGCAGTTCCTCGGCCGCCGCGCTGCCGGGCGCCGCGAGCGCGACGAGGATCAGCGGCCAATATCTCATCGTCCGTAATCCAGCGGAATACCGGCGCCGCGCAATGCGTCGGCGAGGGGCGTGAGCCCGGCCTCATAGCGCCGCCAGAGGCCGACCGAACGGTCGTGGATCGGCGCGCGCACCTGCACCGCGCTCGCGGTCGCGACGGGCGCGGGATTGCGGTGAAAATCGAGGCAGCCATCCTCCCAGTCGAGCCCGCACGCCGCGACGAGACGCCGGCTTTCGCCTTCCTGGTCGGCGATCAGCGCCTCATAGTCGATCTCGATCATCCGGCCGGGCAGCGCGGCCCGCCAATGGTTCATCAGCCGTTCGTGGGCGATGCGATAGGCGGCGAGGTCGCCAAGGTCGTAGCTGAACGGATAGCCCATGCGGAACAGGGTCTTGTACATCGCATAGCAGCCGTCCATCGCTCCGCGCCGGACATGGACGATGCGCGCGTCGGGCAGCGCGAGCGCGATCAGCCCGATATAGAGGCAATTGAGCGGCGTCTTGTCGATCGCGAACGGCGCGTCCGGATCGCGCTCGGCGATGCGCGCGCGATAGGCGCGGCCGAGCGCGGCATGGTCCATCGCGGCGCTGCGGCGAATGAGGTCGGCCTTGCCCTGCGCCGTTCCCGCCCCCTCGACCAGCGCGAGCGCGAAATCCTGAATTTCGCCGAGGCTTGCGACGCGGCTGTGCGACGAGAGGATGCGGTCGACCAGCGTCGTCCCGCTGCGCGGCAGGCCGAGAATGAAGATCGGCCCCGGCTCGGCGGCCGGTGGCGGTGCGCCGCGCAGGCGTTCGGCCGAAAAGGCGTCGGCGATTCCCGCCATCGTCGCGACATCGTCTGCAACGCGATAGGACAGGCGCGCGCGCCGCGCATCGGCGGCCGCCTTCAGAACCGAGAACGCCCGGTCATGGTCGCCAAGGTCCTCGAGTTCCTTCGCCAGCGCATGGCCGAGCGCGATGCGCGCTTCCGCGTCGCGCCCCGCCGCCGCCATCGCGCGATCCAGCGCCGCGACATGGTTGCGCTCCGCCGTCGCGCGGCGCAGCGTCGAGCGGTTGGCCCATGCGTCCCAGTCGCGCGGATCGGCCGCGATCACCCGGTCGAAATGTGCCTCCGCCGCATCGATCCGGCCGATCGCGATCGACGCCGCGGCGAGATCGTAGTGCGCCCGCGCATCGTCCGGCGCCAGTTCGACCGCACGGGCGCAACAGCGCTCGGCCTCGACCGGCCGGTTCATATGACCGTGATATTCGGCAAGACGGCGCAGGTCGCGGGGGTTGTCCCACGCGCGTTCCTCGATGGCGGCGAGGATCGTGCGCGCCTCGCGGTAGCGTCCGCCCAGCGCCGCCTCCCTCGCCCGCGCCAGCCCGGCGTCGAAATCGCCGGGACGAGCGCGGGAAGGAGGAGCGGCGGGCGGCGCCATGAGCGTCAGAAACGCACGTCCGCCGACAGGCCGACGGTGCGCGGTAGCGTGATCATATCCTTCGATCCGTTGCCGTAATAGCCCTGCCCCGGCGACGTCCCCATATAGGCTTCGGTGAAGATGCCCGTGACGCCGTCCGCATTGAACAGATTCTTGACGAACAGCGTCAGCCCATAAGGGCCCTTGCGCAAAGTCGCCGAGGCGTTCCAGATCGAGAAGCCCGGCAGACGCACGTTGAACTTGGGCGAGGTGCTGATCGCGTTGCGCGTCGACGACTGATAGAAGCCGTCGCCGCGCAGCGTCAGGCTGGTGTCGTCGCCCAGGTCGAAGCTGTAATCGGCACTGCCGGTCAGGATGTGGCGCGCCGAACCGGGCAACCGGTCGCCGTCGCGCCCGATCAATGTGCGGCTGGGGTCGGGGGAGAAGAAGTCGCGCGTCAGCTTCGCGTCGACATAGGTGTAGCCGAGCGCATAGTGGAAGCCGCCCGACCGGCCCTCGACCTGCGCCTCGATGCCCTGCGAGCGCGCCTTGCCGCCGTTCTGGACGACGTAGAAACCCCAGACCGGCGTCGCTGTGTTGAGCTGGATGTCCTTCCAGTCGATATAGAAGGCGTCGAGGTTGTAGGTGAGCCCGCCGACGCCGCCCTTCACGCCGACCTCGTAGTTGATCAGCGTGTCCGACTTGTACTGCTGCCACGACGGGTCCTCGGCATAGCGGCCGATCGTCGGCACGGCGTTCGACCCGCCTCGGCGATAGCCCTGCGACACCGTGGCATAGAGCAGACCGCGGTCGGCGAATTTCCATGACAGATTGCCCTTGAACAGCGCCTTGTCCTCGCTGGTGCGGAAGGTCGCGTCGGTCGGCTGCGACAGCGAGGGAAAGATCGGAATGTCGATCGAGGTGTCGTTGCGCGCCTTGTTCCAGAAATAGCGCACCCCGCCGGTCAGATCGACCGTATCGGTGACATGCCAGGTCAGCTCGCCGAACAGGGCGCGATCCTTGAAATTCTCGTGCCGGCGATAGAAGAAATCCTGATCGCCCGCGACCGCGGCAGTCAGGCCCGTCGCGGCGTCCCACCAGCGCTTGAAACCGCGCAGATAGCTGTCCTGCGACGAAAAGAGCTTCTGGTCCTGGTAATAGGCGCCGACCACATAATCGAGCGGCCCGCCGCCCTTCGACACCAGCCGCAGTTCCTGCACGAAGCTCTTGTCGCGATAGCCGCGCACCGCCGACGCCATCGGGCGCGGATAGTTGTAATAGAAAGCGAGGAAACCCGCCTTGGCATAGAAGCCGGTATTCTCGCTGACACTGTCGCCCTCATGCTCGTACCATGAGGAACTGGAGGTCAGCGTCGCGAAGCCCAGGTCGACATTCGCCTCGAGCGCGACCGAATCGACGTTGCGGTTCGACGGTTCGAGCTGGACCGAACCGTTCTGATACCCCCGATACGCCTCGCCATAGCCGTCGAGGCCGCGCGTGATCTGGCGGCGACCGCCGACCTTGTCTTCCTGATGGTTATAGGTCAGCGTCACGTCGACGGCGTCGCTCGGCTGCCACAGCGCGGCGATGCGGCCGTACCAGACATGGACGAAGTCGGCATCCTTGACGCGGCGATATTCGGCGTCGGGCGCCAGCACGCCCGCCGGCGCGGTCGGGATGCCGTCGCCATCGAGCTTGTAGACGTTCACATAGTCGGTAAGCCCCGGATAATGCTGGCGGCTGCCGACCGCACGGATCGCGAAGGTCTCGCCCAGCGGCACGTTGAGCACGACGTCCGCCTCGTAGCCGATGCCGTCCGATCCCTTGACGCTGCTGACGCCGCCGGTGACGCGCCCTTCGAAGCGGCCGAGCACCGGCTTCTTCAGGATGTAGCGCACCGTGCCGCCGAGCGCACCCGACCCATAGAGCGTGCCCTGCGGTCCGCGCAGCACCTCGACCCGGTCGAGGTCCTTGAGCAGATAGGCGGCGAACAGCGGCGTGTCGTTGACATAGGTCGACACCGGCGAGATGCCCGAGACGGCATAATCGCCGAGCGCGGCGCTATCGACGTTGACGCCGCGGATCGTCACCGTGTTGATGACGCCCGCGTTGCGCCGGCCGCGATCGACGACCGCGACGCCGGGGATCGAGCGGAGGAGTTCGGCTTGGTCGCGCGTCTGGTTCGCGTCGATCCTCTCGCCGCCGACCGCCGAGATATTGTACGGAATGTCGATCGTCCGCGCCTCGCGGCGCGTCGCGGTGACGACGATGTCGGTGTCGTCGCTCGCGGCTCCTGCCTCCTGAGCGAAGGCTGGCGCCGGCAGCACCGCCAGCAATCCCGTGCAGGCGAGCGATGTCGTCGCCAATAGTCGCATATGGTTGGTCATGACTTTACCCCCTTGTGTGTCATTATGGACGCGCCGGCGCCATCCTTGCCGGTCGAAGACATGGGCTGGACGAGCGGACCGAGTGCCTGGAGAGCCGGCGAAGCGGCGGGGCCGCGGTCATAGGCCTCGAAATGCTGCGGGCCGTCGCGAAGGCTCTTGAGCGGCTGGCCGAGACCGTGCCAGCCGCGCTCGCGACAGCGGCGGACATGATCGAGGTCGAGGTCGACGGCGATGACCTCGCGCCCCTGCCCCGCCTCGTGGATCATCTCGCCGCCCGGCCCCGCGACGCACGAGCGCCCATAGCCGAGGTCGCCCGCGACGTTGACCGACACGACATAGGCCTGGTTGGTCGCCGCGGCGGCGCGGACGATCGACAGTTCGACGTCGCGGTCGATCGTGTTGGTCATCACCGGGTTGAGGATCACCTCCGCCCCGCGCCAGATCAGCGAGCGCACGACCTCGGGAAACCAGATGTCGTAGCAGATGGCGAGCCCGAAGCGCCCGACGCCCGGAACGTCGAATACGGTCGGCTCGCCGCCGCCCGTCACCCCTTCTTCATAGGGATAGAAGGGATAGATTTTGCGGTGCCGCGCCGCGATGCTGCCGTCGGGGGCGAAGACGCTGGTCGTGTTGTAGATCGCATCGCCGTCGCGTTCGAACAGCGATCCGTTGACCAGCCACAGCCCATGCTCGCGCGCCATCGCGGCGAAGGCGTCCTCGGCCGGGCCGGGCAGCGGCTGCGCGTGCGCGGTGGCCGGGCCGAAGCAGGACAGTTCGCCCAGCACCACCATGTCGACCCAGCCGAAACGGCGGCGGACGAGGCGGATTTCCTCGGCAATGCGGTCCAGATTGTCGCCGCGCGGCAGGGCCAGTTGCAGTCCGGCGATCGCGAAATGAGTCATGATCCTCCCCGGCGCGCCGATCGGGGCGCGTCCGGTTATCATGGTGCCTCCCGGGCCCGCCTTACGATAGGTCCAGTTTGGAAATCAGGATGGTGCCAGATTGCCGATGCGTCCGATCACCGCCCAGTCGACAACGCGGTGGCCGGGGTCCAGCCACTGGATGACGTCGCCCTCGACCGCGACGTGGAAGGCGGCCGCCTCGCCATAGGACCAGCTCTGCCATTGGCGATGCCAGCGGTCGCCCTCGATCCACCAGCGCCCCGTGTCGACGTCTTCGTCGGCATGGCCGGCGCACCCGGTCATCGTGCCGTCGGGCAGCAGCAATATGGTGCAGGGATCGCCATAGATGGTCCGGCAATCGAGCCGCGCGCCGCTCATTTTGCGGCGCAGCGCCCGGCCGGTCAGGATCGGCAGCGGATCGGCCTTCTTCTCCAGCACGTCGTTGAGCGCCGCGGTCAGCGCCGCGACGCCGGGCCGGATGCGGTCGGCCGGCAGGCTGGTGACGCCGAGCCGGAACAGCGCCGGCGGCGGACTGCCGGCATAATAGGGATCGACCCGCTCGAACAGCACCCCGCGGCGTTCGGCCGCCGCGGCCAGCTCGGCGACGTCGAGGCCGTCGGGACCGCGCACCCACATCGTCGTCCCGCCACGCACCGGCTGGATCGCGATCGAGCGCGGCAGATAGTGGTTGAGCGCATCGCGCAGCGCCATCTGGCGCACCCGGAACTCGCGCCCGATGCGCCGCATCATCGAATCATAATGACCGAGCGACAGGAACTGCGCGGCGGCGCGCTGATTGTTCGGCGGCGGCTGTTTGACCGACAGCCGACGCAATTCGCGCAGATGCGCCACGACCTCGCGATCGGCGACCATGAAGCCGAGCCGCAGGCCGGGATCGAGCACCTTGGCAAGCCCGGCGATATAGACGACGCGGCTGCCGCCGTCCATGCTGCGCATCGCGGGAAAATCCTGGTCGAGATAATTGGTCTCGCATTCGAAATCATCCTCGACGACGATCAGGTCGTGCGCCTCCGCGGCGGCGAGCAACTCGCGGCGCCGGTCGAGCGACAGCGTAGCGCCGGTCGGCAACTGATGGCTGGGCGTCACCACCGCCAGGTCGCAGCTTGCAAGCCGCGCGTCGGTGACGATGCCGTCGGCGTCGACCGGCTGGAGCACCACCTCGCCGCGACGCGCCTCGATCAGCGCGCGCAGTTCGAACGGACCGGGGTCCTCGACCGCGACGCGGCTTCCCTCGGCGCAGAAGAGTTCGAGCGCCAGCAGGCGCGCATGCTGCGTTCCCAGCGTGAGCAATATCTCGTCGGGCCGGGCATAGATGCCGCGTCGCGGCAGAATCTTGGTACGGATTTCCTCGACCAGCGCGGCATCGTCGTCGGCGATTCCCGACCAGGAAGCGATCTGCCGCCGCTTCAGCGACAGGCTGGCCGCCTCGCGCCACTCGTCGGCGGGGAACAGGCTGTCGTCGAAACAGCCGTCGAGGAAGGGATAGCGATATTGCTGCCAGTTGGCGGGGCGCGGCCTGGGCAGCGCCGGCAGGCGCGGCAGACGCTCGGACCAGGGCAATCCGTTCGGGGTCGCGCGCTCGGCGATGCCCGCGATCTCGCCGAAGCCGCTGCGCCCGGCGGTCAGGTCGCCCGAAACGAACAGGCCGCTTCGCTCGCGCGCCACCACATGCCCGTCGGCGACCAGCTGCTGATAGGCGATCGTCACCGTGTTGCGGGCGACGCCGAGCAGCCGGGCCATGGTACGCGAGGACGGCAGGCGATGCCCCGCCGGCCACGCCTGCGACCGCATCAGTTCGATCACGCCCTTGCGGATCTGATCCTGCAGCGTGACGTCGCCGTCGCGGTCGAGGATGAAGGATGGGCGCATAGCCGATGGTGTCCCAATCGCGGGGCGCAGATCAAGTTCAAACCACGGCCGCCGCCGCGATGCGGCAGACGGCCGGATGACAATCCAGATATAGGGTCAGGACCCACTAATTTCGCGTTCGAGGCGTCGAAATGGCGAAGATATCAGGTTCGGGCGGATGCAGCGGGTAGCATCGCTACCCGCAAGGCCGCGCGGGCCCGAGATCGAAGCCATTTCGGCGTCGCTTCGCGATTTGACCGATTTTGCCCATGGCTTCGTCGAAAAGTCTTGAAATATATTCATATTCCTACGCCTTTCCTCCTCGCCCTGTGCAAAATCGCTTCAAACCTCGATCGCGAAATTAGTGGGTCCTGACCCTAGATTCGCCGATCGGCCGATGCAGCTTATTCTTTTCTGCCGCGTTTTCCGCACCATGGAAACCAGTATCATTGCGGCGCCCCCCGAAACCGATCTTTCCCGCCGATTCCGGACTTTCGTCGGCGCCCCCGATTTCCCCTGCGTCGGCGCGAAATCCGCGCTGGCGAACGACATGCTGCGGATCGTCGAGGCGCACGACCTGACCAGCGGCTGGAACGACCTGCAGATTCACCGCGAGCTGCTCGAATGGGCGCGCGCCTACAAGGACGACCCGGCGGGTTTCCGCAGCCTCGCGGTGATCTTCCACGGCCCCGGCGATCTCGACGAGCCGGCGTTCGAGACGGCGCTGTGGGAGCGCATCCAGTCGCTCGCCGACAAGGACGCCTGGAAAGGCCTGCCTTACGACCCGCGCGTCCATGCCGACCCCGACCATCCCCATTTTTCGCTGAGCTTCGGCGGCGAGGCCTTTTTCGTCATCGGCCTCCATCCGCGCGCTTCGCGCCCCGCGCGCCGCTTCCGCCGGCCGGTGCTCGTCTTCAACCTCCACGACCAGTTCGAACGGCTGCGCGCCGAAGGGCGCTACGAACGGATGCGCGAGCGCATCCTCGCGCGCGACGAGCAGCTTGCGGGCAGCATCAACCCGATGCTCGCCCGCCACGGCGAGGCGAGCGAAGCGGCGCAGTACAGCGGCCGCGCCGTCGAGGAAGACTGGGCCTGCCCGTTCCACGACCCGAGGGCCGGCGCATGATAACCGAAATCCCGCCGCGCAGCGGCACCGCCTTCCGGCTCGCCCGCGGCGACAGCCTTCGGGTCATCGACCCGGAGGGCGGGCAGGTCAGCGACATGCTCGCCTTCATGGCCGACGATCCGCGCGAGGCGCTGTCGAACGGCCGGACGTTCGATTATGAGGAGACGATCCGGCTGACCACCGGCCATCGCCTGTGGTCGAACCGGTCGCGGCCGATGCTGGAGATCGTCGAGGACAGCGTCGGCACGCATGATTTCCTGCTGACGCCGTGCAGCGAGGCGACCTTCCGCCATTTCTATCCGGACAAGCCGGTACATCGCGGCTGTTTCGGCAATCTCGCCGAGGCGCTCGCGCCCTTTGCCGTCGCGGCCGACGCGATTCCGACCGCCTTCAATATCTTCATGAACGTGCCGGTCGCCCCCGACGGCAGGATCCGGGTCGAGCCCCCGACGACCCGGCCGGGCGACTTCATCCGCCTGCGGGCGCTCGCGGACCTGATCGTCGGGCTCACCGCCTGCTCGGCCTACGACAGTTGCGGCGGTAGCTTCAAACCGATCCACTATGCGATCGAGCCCCGCAGCGGCGATGGCTGAATAGGACGCGGATCATGGTCTGCCCTCGAATGAAAGACGGCGCAAAAAGGAGAAGTCCGGCCATGGATGCTGAAACGAGTTCAGCATGACGAAGGATGTGCAGCACGCCGAATCCCGAATCCCCACAGGCCGTAATCCGCATCCGTCTTCCTGAGATAGTTTGGCAGTACCCTTTTTCCGGAAAGGAACCGCTCCCCGGCGAACGCCGGGGTCCACACTGGGTAGCGCTACGCCATCTGGACCCCGGCATTCGCCGGGGAACATGCATTTCCCTGCCATCCACCCCTGCTCGTCCACGCCACAAGGGGCTGGCCATTCGCCCGGCAAGGCGGCACAAGCCTTCGCCATGACCCAGCCGCGCACCGCCGACGCCATCGAACCGTTCCACGCCATCGAGCTGAGCCAACTCGCGCAGAAGATGCGCGCCGCCGGCGCCCCCGTAATCCATATGGAATTCGGCCAGCCGTCGGAGGGCGCGCCGGCGGGCGCGGTCGCCGCCGCGCAGCAGGTGCTGAGCAGCGGCGACATGCTCGGCTATTGGGAAAGCGCGGCGCTGCGCGAACGCATTTCGCGCCATTATCGCGCCGCCTATGGCGTCGATGTCGCGCCGCGGCGCATCGTCCTGACCTGCGGCGCGTCGCCCGCGCTCGTCCTCGCGCTGCTCACCGGCTTTCGCGCGGGGAGCCGGGTGATGACCGCGCGGCCCGGCTATGTCGCCTATCGCAATTCGCTGCGCGCGCTGGAGATGACGCCGATCGAGATCGCCTGCGGCGCCAACGACCGCTTCCAGATCGCGGCGCGCCACATCCGCGAGGCGGCGCCCGCGCCGGACGGGCTGATCGTCGCCAGCCCCGCCAATCCGACGGGCACGATCATCCCGCCGCACGAACTGGCGGAGATCGCGGCGGCGTGCCGCGAGCGCGGCGTCCGCATCATCTCCGACGAAATCTATCATCGCCTGAGCTACGGGATCGAGACCCAGTCGATCCTGAACCATGACGACGACGCCTTCGTCATCAACAGCTTCTCCAAATATTATGGCATGCCGGGGTGGCGGCTCGGCTGGGTGATCTGTCCCGAGGCACTGGTCGACGCCGCGCGGGCGCGCGCCGGCAACCTCTTCCTGTCGCCCCCTGCGCTCAGCCAGCACGCCGCGCTCGCGGCGTTCGACTGCGAGCCCGAACTCGACGCGCGCGTCGACGTCTATCGCCGCAATCGCGAGCGGCTGCTCGCCACCCTCGCCGGTCTCGGCATCACCGATATCGCGCCGTCGGACGGCGCCTTCTATGTCTATGCGTCGATCGCGCACCTGACCGACGACAGCATGGCCTTCTGCAAGCGGCTGCTCGCCGACACCGCGCTCGCCACCGCGCCGGGGATCGATTTCGACCCCGTGAACGGCCATCGCTTCATCCGCTTCAGCTACGCGCTGAGCGCCGAACTGGTCGAAGAGGCGTGCCGCCGGTTGACCGACTGGTTCCGCAGCGGCGCCGGAGGGGACGTGCGCGGCCCGGCCTGAAGCGCGTTAGCCATGGTGATGCAGTTGGACCGCGTCACTGCGACCCCGGACATGATCCGGGGGAAGTAATCCAGGGCGGTTTACGCCTGCTCTGGGTTGCCGCGCGGCTTCGCCGCTCGCAAGGACGGCATGGATTAGTGCATCGTGCCTTAAATATGCACCGTTTGCCCTGAGCTTGTCGAAGGGCCGTTCTTTCTGTCAGGCGCCGCAAGAAGAAGGACGGTGCTTCGACAAGCTCAGCACGAACGGCAGAAAGGGTGGTGCAGATTTCACGCGCGTCGCTCTAACCAAAGCCAGCAGAGATCGGCAGATGCGCAAGCGTCGCCTCAGGCCAGCGACGGCAGGTCGAGGCCCTTTTCGCGCGCGCAGTCGATCGCGATTTCGTATCCCGCATCGGCATGGCGCATCACGCCGGTCGCGGGATCGTTCCACAGCACGCGTTCGAGCCGCTTCGCCGCCGCCTCGCTGCCGTCGGCGACGATCACCATGCCCGCGTGCTGCGAATAGCCCATGCCGACGCCGCCGCCATGGTGCAGCGACACCCAGGTCGCCCCGCTCGCGGTGTTGAGCAGCGCGTTGAGCAGCGGCCAGTCGGACACCGCGTCGGTGCCGTCATTCATCGCCTCGGTCTCGCGGTTGGGACTCGCCACCGACCCCGAATCGAGGTGATCGCGGCCGATCACCACCGGCGCCTTGAGCTCGCCCCTCGCGACCATCTCGTTGAACGCGAGGCCGAGCCGGTGGCGGTCGCCGAGTCCGACCCAGCAGATGCGCGCCGGCAGACCCTGAAACTGGATCCGCTCGCGCGCCATGTCGAGCCAGGTGTGAAGATGCGCGTCGTCCGGCAGCAGTTCCTTCACCCTGGCGTCGGTGCGATAGATGTCCTCGGGATCGCCCGACAGCGCCGCCCAGCGGAACGGGCCGACGCCGCGGCAGAAGAGCGGGCGGATATAGGCGGGGACGAAGCCCGGGAAATCGAAGGCATTGTCGACGCCCTCGTCCTTCGCCATCTGCCGGATATTGTTGCCATAGTCGGTGGTCGGCACCCCCGCGGCGTGGAAATCGAGCATCGCGCGGACGTGCGTCGCCATCGACGCCTTGGCCGCCCGCGCCACCGCCTGCGGGTCGCTATCGCGCTTACTGGCCCACTCGGCGACGCTCCAGCCGGCGGGGCAATAGCCGTTCACCGGATCGTGCGCCGAGGTCTGGTCGGTGAGCAGGTCGGGGCGCACGCCGCGCGCGAACAGGTCGGGCAGGATTTCGGCGGCATTGCCGAGCAGGCCGACCGAAACCGGCTTCCGGTCCGCGCAGCTTGCTTCGATGATCGCCAGCGCCTCTTCGATCGTGTCGGCGCGGTGGTCGAGATAGCCGGTGCGCAGCCGCATCTCGATCCGGCTCGGCTGGCATTCGATCGCGAGGCACGAGGCGCCCGCCATCACCGCGGCGAGCGGCTGCGCGCCGCCCATGCCGCCGAGCCCGGCGGTGAGCAGCCAGCGGCCCGACAGGTCGCCGCCATAATGCTGGCGCCCCATCTCGACGAACGTCTCGTAGGTGCCCTGCACGATGCCCTGGCTGCCGATGTAGATCCACGACCCGGCGGTCATCTGTCCGTACATGGCGAGCCCGCGCCGGTCGAGTTCGTTGAAATGCTCCCACGTCGCCCAGTGCGGGACGAGGTTGCTGTTCGCGATCAGCACGCGCGGCGCGTCGGCGTGGGTGCGGAAGATGCCGACCGGCTTGCCCGACTGGACGAGCAAGGTCTGGTCGTCCTCGAGCCGGCGCAGTGCCGCGACGATGCGGTCATAGCTTTCCCAGTCGCGCGCCGCGCGGCCGATGCCGCCATAGACGACCAGCTCCTCGGGCCGCTCGGCGACGTCGGGGTGCAGATTGTTCATCAGCATCCGCAGCGGCGCTTCGGTCAGCCAGCTTTTCGCGGACAGGCCGGTACCGGTGGCGGGGCGGATGATGCGGCTGTTGTCGAGGCGGTTCATGGGCATCCTTTCGCGAAATCGAGCACGGCGGCGATCGCCTGCCGCAGCGTCGGCAGGATCGCGGGATCGGCGTCGAGCGGGCTGGGCCAATTGCTCTCGTCGGGCGAAGCGGGCTCGGTCATGTAGCCGCGGCAGGCGAGCTCCATCTGGATCGCGTGCACGCCCGCTTCGGGGCGGCCGTAATGCCGCGTCGTCCAGCCGCCCTTGAAGCGGCCGTCGCGGACATGGCCGAAGCCGCTCGCCGCGCACACCGCCTCGACCGCGTCGGCGAGGGCGCGCGCGCAGCTTCGCCCGCTGTTGGTGCCGATGTTGAACTGCGGCAGCTCGCCGTCGAACAGCCGCGGCACATGGCTGCGGATCGAATGGCAGTCATAGACGACGACCGCCGGATGGACGGCGCGCAGCCGCGCGATCTCCGCCTCGATCGCCGCGTGATAGGGCGCGAACCATGTCGCCGTGCGCCGCTCGATCTCGTCCGCGCCGGGCGGATCGCCACGATAGAGCGGCTCGCCGTCGAAACTCGTCGTCGGGCACAGCTCGGTCGTCGCCTGCCCCGGATAGAGCGAGGCGCCGCTCGGGTCGCGGTTCATGTCGATGACGCTGCGCGAGATATCGGTCGCGATCGTCGTCGCGCCGAGTTCCGCGCCGAAACCGTAGAGCGCCTCGATCCACCAGTCGGCGTCCTTGCGCGCGAGCCACGGCGACACGAACCGCGCCGCCAGCGCTTCGGGGATCGCCGTGCCGCCGTGCGGAAAGCACAGGATCAGTGGCGCCTCCCCGCGCGCGATGCGAAGCCAGTCGCCGCTCATCGCATCACGCCCGGCAGGGCGACACCCGCCGCCTCCGCCAGCGCATCGCCCCTGACCAGCGCCGTCGCGGCCGCCATGTCGCTGGCGAAATAGCGATCCTCGCCGAGCCCCGGCACGTCGCGGCGCAGCCGCGCGCGCACCCGTTCGAGCGCCTCCGACGCGCGCAGCCCGACATGAAAGTCGCAGCCCTGCGCCGCAGCGAGCAGTTCGATACCGATAACGTTCTGCGCGTTCGCCGCCATCGCGAGCAGCCGCCGCGCGCCGTGCGCCGCCATCGACACATGATCCTCCTGGTTCGCCGAGGTCGGGATCGAATCGACGCTCGCCGGATAGGCGCACTGCTTGTTCTCCGAAACGAGCGCCGCCGCCGTGACCTGCGGGATCATGAAGCCCGAGTTGAGCCCCGGATGCGCGGTCAGGAAGGCGGGAAGCCCCGACAGCGCCGGATCGACGAGCATCGCGACGCGGCGTTCGGCGATCGAGCCGATCTCGCAGATCGCGAGCGCGATCATGTCGGCGGCGAAGGCGACGGGCTCGGCGTGGAAATTGCCGCCCGACAGCGCCTCGTCGGTGTCGGGGAAGATCAGCGGATTGTCGGAGACGCCGTTCGCCTCGTCCTCCAGCGTCGCCGCCGCCTGCCGCAGCACGTCGAGCGCGGCGCCCATCACCTGCGGCTGGCAACGCAGGCAATAGGGGTCCTGCACGCGCGGATCGTCGTCGCGGTGCGAGGCGCGGATCCCCGAATCGGTCATCAGCGCGCGCAGCGCCGCCGCGACCTCAACCTGCCCGCGATGGCGGCGCAGGGCGTGGATGCGCGGGTCGAAAGGCGCGTCGGTGCCCTTCGCCGCTTCGGTCGACAGCGCGCCGGTGAGTAGCGCTGCGCGGAACAGCCGGTCGGCCTCGAACAGCCCGGCGAGCGCATAGGCGCACGAGAATTGCGTCCCGTTGAGCAGCGCCAACCCTTCCTTCGGTCCCGGTGTCAGGATCGGCAGGTCGGCGGCGCGCAGCGCGTCGGCGGCGGGCATCCGCCGGCCTTGCCAGTCGATCTCGCCCACCCCCATCATCGCCGCCGCCATGTGCGCCAGCGGCGCGAGGTCACCGCTCGCGCCGACCGACCCCTGGCACGGCACCACGGGCAGGCAGTCGCGCGCGAGCATCGCATCGAGCATCTGCACCGTCTCGCGCCGCACGCCCGAGGCGCCCTGCGCAAGGCTGGCGAGCTTGAGCGCCAGCATCAGCCGCACGACGGCTGCGGGCGCGGGGTCGCCCACCCCGGCCGAATGGCTGAGAATGATGTTGCGCTGAAGCGCGTTCAGTTCGTCATCGGCGATGCGCACGCTCGCCAGCTTTCCGAAGCCGGTGTTGATGCCATAGACCGGCCGCTGGCGCGCGAGGATGCGCGCGACCGCCGCCGCCCCCGCGTCGACGCGCGCCATGCACGACGGGTCGAGCGGCGGCGCGTCGCCGCGATAGATGGCGTGCCATTGCGAAAGCGTCACCGCGCCCGGCGTCAGCATCGTCGTCATCGCCCGTTCCCCTGAAACATATGCCCCTGAAAGACGCGGGCGTGCAGCGGGCTCATCCCCATGTGATAGGGAACCTCGGCCAGCGTCTCGACCGACCAGATCGCGAGGTCGCAATCCTTGCCGACTTCCAGCGTCCCCACCCGCCCGCTCAGCCCCAGCGCGCGCGCCGCGTGGCGCGTGACGCCGAGCCAGCATTGCTCGACCGTCAGTCCGAACAAAGTCGCCGCCATGTTCATCGCCAGGCGTAGCGAGGTGAGTGGCGACGTGCCCGGATTGCAGTCGGTCGCGACCGCCAGCGGCACTCCCGCGGCCACGAGCGCCGCGACCGGCGGCTTCGTTTCGTCGCGCAGGAAATAATAGGCGCCGGGCAGCAGCACCGCGACGCTGCCCGCCGCCGCCATCGCGGCGATCCCGTCGGCGCCCAGATGTTCGAGATGGTCGGCCGACAGCGCCCCGTATCGCGCCGCGAGCGCCGCGCCATGCTGGTCCGAAAGCTGTTCCGCGTGAATCTTGACCGGCAGCCCGGCCGCCTTCGCCGCGACCAGCACGCGCTCGGTCTGCGCGGGGGTGAAACCGACCGTGTCGCAATAGACGTCGACCGCGTCGGCAAGCCCCGCCACCGCCGGGATCATCGCGTCGCAGACGAGCGCGACATAGTCGTCGGCGCGCCCCTTATACTCCGGCGGAACGCTGTGCGCGCCGAGGAAGGTCGCCGCGACGCGCACCGGCCGCGCCGCCGCCAGCGCCTTCGCCGCACGCAGCATCCGCAGTTCGTCGTCGAGCGACAGGCCATAGCCCGACTTGACCTCGACCGTCGTCACCCCGTCGGCGAGCATCGCGTCGAGCCGCGGCAGCGACGCCGCGACCAGATCGGCCTCGCTCGCCGCACGCACCGCCTGCACGGTCGAGACGATGCCGCCGCCCGCCGCCGCAATCTCCTCGTAACGCGCGCCCGCCAGCCGCATCCGCCATTCGGCGGCGCGCGTCCCGGCGTGGACAAGGTGGGTGTGGCAATCGATCAGGCCGGGGGTGATCCAGCGCCCCTCGCAGTCCATCGTCTCGCACGCGCCTGTCGGCGCGTCCGCCTGCGGCCCGACGAAGCCTATCCGCCCGCCCTCGGCCGCGACGGCGCCGCGCTCGATGATGCCGAGACCATCGTCACCCATCGTCGCGACCCGCGCATTGATCCACAGTCGATCGGCCATTGCCCTCCGCCTGATCCGTTATTATGTCTAGTCATAACAAGGGAGGATCGGAATGCAACAGCTTTGGTTCCGGCAGGCGCTGCTGCCCGACGGATGGCGGAACGCCGTCCTGATCACCCACGACGCGGGCCGGATCACCCGGGTCGAGCCCGATCGCGCGGCGGGGTCGGCCGAGGTCCACGCCGTCGCCCTGCCCGGCCTGTGCAACGTCCACAGCCACGCCTTCCAGCGCGGCATGGCGGGCCTGTCCGAGCGCGGCGCCGGGCGCGACGACGATTTCTGGAGCTGGCGCGAGGTCATGTACCGCTTCCTCGCGCGGATGACTCCCGACGACGTCGCCGCCGTCGCTGCGCAGGCCTATGCCGAGATGCTGGAGTCGGGCTTCACCCGCGTCGGCGAATTCCATTACCTTCACCACGATCCAGACGGGCGGCCCTATGCCGATGCCGCCGCGATGGCGGGCGCGATCGTCGCGGCGTGCGACGCGACCGGCATCGGCCTGACGCTGCTGCCCGTCTTCTACGCGCACGGCAATTTCGGCGGCGCCGAGCCCAGTCCGGGGCAAAAGCGTTTCCTGTCGTCGCGCGACGGCTTCGCGCGGCTGGTCGAGGCGAGCCGCGCCCTGCTTCCCGCCGACGCGACGCTGGGGGTCGCGCCGCACTCGCTGCGCGCGGTGACGCCCGCCGAACTGGCCGAGGTGACCGCGCTCGCCACCGACGGTCCGATTCATATCCACGCCGCCGAACAGCAGCGCGAGGTCGACGACTGCCTCGCATGGAGCGGCAGGCGCCCCGTCGAATGGCTGCTCGACGAAGCGGGGATCGACGCGCGCTGGTGCCTGATCCACGCCACCCATCTGACCGACGCCGAATGCGACGCGCTCGCGGCGCGCGGCGCCGTCGCGGGCCTGTGTCCGGTGACAGAGGCCAACCTCGGTGACGGCATCTTTCCCGCGACGCGCTATTTGCGGGCGGGCGGGCGTTTCGGGGTCGGCACCGATTCGAACATCGCGATCGACCTCGCCTCCGAATTGCGCGCGCTCGAATATTCGCAGCGGCTGCGCGACCGGCGGCGCGTGCTGCTCGCCGGAAACGGCCAGGATTCGGTCGGACGCACGCTGTTCGACGCGGCGCTCGCGGGCGGCGCGCAGGCGCTCGGCGTCACGGGGGGCTTGTCGGCCGGCGCGCCCGCGGACATGGTCAGCCTCGACATGACGCACCCGACGCTCGCCGGCGCCGATCCGGCCACCCTGCTCGACCGCTGGATCTTCGCGGGCCGCACCGGCCCGATCGACCGCGTGTGGCGCGGGGGCCGGCTGTGCGTCGAAGGCGGCCGCCACGTCGCCGCCCCGGCGATCGCGGCGCGCTATACCGCGACGCTGGAACGCCTGCTCGCATGACCGCGACGCTCGACCAGCGGATTCGCGGCGACATCAGCGCGCGGATTCATTCGGGCGAATGGCCGCCGGGGACCCGCATTCCCTATGAGACCGAGCTTGCCGCGCATTACGGCTGCGCGCGCGCGACGGTGAGCAAGGCGATGGAGACGCTGGCGCGCGCCGGCCTGATCGAACGGCGGCGCAAGGCGGGAAGCTTCGTCGCGCGCCCGCACAGCCAGTCGGCCGTGCTCGAAGTCCCCGACCTCGCCAGCGTCGCCGCCGCCAAGGGCGAGACCTATCGCTGGCAGCGGAACCGACGCGCGACGCTCGCCGCGGGCGAAGCGCCGGACATCGCCGGGATCGCCGGCGCGGCGCTGGCGGTCGAGGGGGTGCATTTCGCCGACGACCTGCCGTTCGCGATCGAGGAGCGCTGGATCTCGCTCGCCGCCGTGCCCGGATGCGCGGACGAGGATTTCGCCGACACGGCACCCGGCACCTGGCTACTCGGCCATGTCCCCTGGACCCACGCGCGCCACCGCATCCGCGCGGTCGCCGCGTCGGCGACCGAGGCGCGGCGGCTGGCGATCCGGCCGGGAACCGCCTGCCTGAGCCTCGAACGCTGGACGTGGCGGGCGCGCGACTATGTCACCTATGTCCGCCAGCTCTTTCCCGGCGACCGCCACGACCTGATCGCCGATTTCGACCCGAGCTGATCAGTTCAGCAGATAATGCTGCCAGAACAGCAGCGAGGTCCAGAAGGTGTAATCGACATTCTCCTTCTTACCCCACTGGTGCCCCTCGTTGGTCGCCACAAGGCTCCAGGCCGTACCGCCGTTGCCGCGCACCGCGGCGACGATCTGGTCCGCCTCCGACGCCGGCACGCGCGGATCGTTGGCGCCGGTGACGACGAACAGCGGTTTGCGGATGTCGGAAACGCGCGTCAGCGGAGAGATTTCCATCAGCTTCTTGCGCTGCGCCGGATCGCGCTCGTCGCCATATTCGACACGGCGCAGGTCGCGCCGATATTCCTGCGTGTTCTCGAGAAAGGTCACGAAGTTCGAGATCGCGACGACACACAGGTTCGCGCGCAGCTTGTCGGCGAAATGGGTCGCGGCGGCGTAGCACATATAGCCGCCGTAGCTGCGCCCGGTCAGGCCGAAGCGCGCCGCGTCGAGTCCCTTGTCCTTCGCCAGCGCGTCGAGGAAGACGCCCATGTCGCGAACGCTGTCCTCGCGCTTGAACGGCCCGTTGTCGAGCCCGACGAAGCGCTTGCCATAGCCGGTCGAACCGCGGACGTTGGGATAGAAATAGGCGACGCCCAGTTCGTTGATCAGATAATTGGTGCTGCCCAGGAATTCGGGGCGCCACTGGCTTTCGGGCCCGCCGTGGACGTGCATGATCAGCGGTCGCTTGCCCGGGAATTTCGCGGGGTCGGGACGATAGAGGAAGCCCGACATCTCCAGCCCGTCGAAGCTCTTCACCCTGACCAGTTCGGGTTCGATGTTGCGCGCCGCGTCGAGCCCGCCGGTCTCGCTTTTGGTCCAGCGCGTTACCGCGAGCGTTTCGGGATCGACGCTATAGGCGTCGGCGGCGCTGCGCGCCGAGGTGAAGCCGATGCCGATCGCGCCCCACGGCGCGACCTCGACATGGCCGATCACGCCCGCGGGCAGGCCGTCGACCGTGCGCGCCCGGCCGCTCGCGACGTCGAGCACGCGCAGGCGGCTCGCCCCCGCCTCGTTGATCGCATAGGCGACGAAGCGCCCGTCATCCGACAGGTCGAATGCCTCGACGTCCCACGATTCCGCCGGCCCGCGTGGCGTAAAGACGCCGGTCGCGGGGTCGAGCGTGCCGAGACGCTGAAAGTCGCTGCCCTCGTCGCTCGTCACCCAGATGGTTCCGTCGGGCGCGAAGGCCGCCTCGCCATAGGCCACCGTCTTGCCATGGTCGCCGATCGGCGTCATCGCGCCGCTGCTCAGATCGAGGCGGAACAGGTCGGTCTTTTCGACCGAGGCATATCTGGCGACGAGCGCCCAGCTCTTGTCGGGCGCGAAGCCGGCGACCGCCCAGCCGTTGCTGTCGACCTGCGCGACGAGGCGCGCTGACGCGGGGTCGCGCGGGTTCATGACATAGATGTCGCTGTCGCGGCCGTTCCGCCGCGTCGAGGTGAAGGCGATGAGGCTGCCGTCCTTGCTCCAGGCATTGAGCGCGTTGCGGCTCTTGCCGTCGGTCAGCAGCGTCAGGCGCCCATCCTTCATCGTGTAGATCTGATAGAATTCGTTGCCGCCGATATCCTTCTGGACCAGCATCAGGTCGCCGGTCGCGGGCGCCCACACGCCCCGGCCGACAGGCTCCGCCTCGAAAGTCAGCTGCTCGCGCGCGCCCATCGGTGCCGCGACGCGGTGAAGCTGGGTCGTGTTGCCGAAGCGCGTAGCGATCAGCATCGTCTTGTCGCCGGGGTTCCAGCCGACGAAGGACGCGCCGCGATATTCCATATAGGGCCGCGTCGCCGCCGCGAGCGCCGCGGGGACGTCGGGCATGCCGTCGGCGACCAGCGCCGCGGGCTTCGGCTGCACGTCGGCGGGCGCCTCCTGCCCGGCAGCCCGAACGGACGCCAGCGGCAGGGCCAGCGCGGCCAGAAAAGACAGATGACGCATGATGATTTCCCCATGTTGCGCGATGGATGGCGGTCGCCCGATGAAGGCATCGCGCCCTAAATCTGGCCCATCTCGCCGTTCGTGTCGAGCGGAAGAGAGGGCCGCGTTTCGGGCCCGATGCCCGACGCGCGCTTTCGCCGGTGCCGGGTTTCGACCAACGGCCTCTGCGGCTCGATGGTCGCCATGGAGCAACGGCGCGCCGCGAAATCGTTCGGAATCTGCGATGAAATGACGAAAAAATTAACGAATCGCTGGCATCGTGGCTTGACTTGGGGATTAACGGCTGAAAACCTGGGGTTTCTGGGAATCGCCAGCCGGGGAGGCTGAAAACATGGCATCAGCATTCGGACCGCGCCTGTGGAAGCGCTTGCCGCCGAGCGTGCCCGCGGCACGCAGCCTCGGCCGCCGGATGACCCTGCACGCGGCCGCCGCGCTGCTCGTTTTCGCCGCGCTGCAGATCTGGCTGGTGTCGAGCGCGATCGCCGCCGGCGCGCCGTCCGCCTTCATCATCGTCGCGCTCGTCATGCTGGTCGCGCTCGCCCTTCCCGCCGCGCGGCTGACCGAGCGGCGCTGGTATCATCTGAGCCGCCAGGCCCTCGCGAGCTGGGGACTGCACGCGCGCTTCCGCCGCGACGTCCGCCGTCTGTGGGCCGCCGCGCTCGCCCTGCCCTTCCTGTGGGTCAGCGGCGCGATGGCGGCAACGCAGGGTTTCGCCGCCATCACCCTCTAGGACGGCGCTGCCGACTTTGATTTTGACGACCGGTCCCGCGCCGTATAGGGCGCGGCCATGCTGAGTGTTTCCGAAGCCCTCGACCGCGCGCAGATGCTCTGCGACGCCGCGACCAAGGCGGGCGCCGACGCCGCCGACGCCCTTTATTACTGCAACGCCGCGACCGGAGTGTCGATGCGGCTCGGCCAGCTCGAGGATGTCGAGCGGTCCGAGGGGCAGGATATCTCGCTGCGCGTCTTCGTCGGGCGACGCAGCGCGAGCGTTTCGACCGCCGACATGGACGCGGGCGAACTGGCGAAGCTGGTCGAGCGCTGCGTCGCGATGGCGCGCGAAGCGCCCGAGGACCCCTATGCGGGCCTCGCGCCGGAAGAACTGCTCTACAAGGGCCCGGTGCCCGACCTCGATCTCGACGACGGCAGCGAGGCCGATCCGCAGGCGCTACGCGCCGCGGCGCTGGCGGTCGAGGAAGCCGCGCGCGCCGTCGCGGGCGTGACCAACAGCGAGGGCGGCACCGCGAGCCACAGCCGCACCCGCTTTGCCCTCGCCACCAGCCACGGCTTCGCCGGCGGCTACGGATCGAGCGGGCACAGCCTGTCGGCGAGCGTGATCGCCGGCGAAGGCGCCGCGATGCAGCGCGATTACGGCTGGCACAGCGCGCACCATCTGTCGGACCTCGAAAGCGCGGCGGAGATCGGCGCGCGCGCGGGCACCCGCGCCGTCGCGCGGCTGAATCCGGGCAAGGCGCCGGTCGGCAAGGTCCCGGTGGTGCTCGATCCGCGCGTCGGCGGCAGCATCCTCGGCCATCTGCTCGGCGCGATGGCCGGCCCCGCCGTCGCGCGCGGCACCAGCTTCCTGCTCGGCAAGGAGGACCGGGCGCTGTTCGACAGCGGCATCGTCGTCCGCGACGAACCGCACCGGCCGCGCGGCCTGCGCAGCCGCGCCTTCGACGGCGAAGGCCTGCCGACCGGCGCGCGCGACATCGTGGCGAACGGGCGGATCACCGGCTGGCTGCTCGATACCGCATCGGCGCGCCAGCTCGGCCTGGCGCCGACCGGCCATGCCAGTCGCGGCGGCGGCGCGGCGGGCGTGACCGCCAGCAACCTGCACCTCGCCCCCGGCGCGCTGTCCCCCGAAGCGCTGATCGCCGATATCGGCGAAGGCGTCTATGTGACCGAGCTGATCGGCCAGGGCGTCAACGCCGTGACCGGCGACTACAGTCGCGGCGCGTCGGGCTTCGCGATCCGCGACGGCGCGATCGCGGGGCCGATCGCCGAATTCACCATCGCCGGGAACCTGATCGACATGTTCGCGGCGCTGGTTCCCGCCAGCGACCTCGTCTTCCGCCACGCAACCAATGTGCCGACGCTCCGCATCGACGGCATGACGGTGGCCAGCAGCTAAGCCTCGCTACCCGATGCCCGCCCGCAACATCGAAGCCGTGATCGCCGCCACGCGCGAGGTCGGCGACATGGCGATGGCGCGCTGGCGCGGCGAGGGAAAGGCGATCGACGTCTGGCACAAGTCGCACGACAATCCGGTCAGCGACGTCGATCTCGCGGTCGATGCGCGGCTCAAGGCGGTGCTCGGCGCGATGGTTCCCGAGGCCGGCTGGCTGTCGGAAGAGACCGCCGACAATGCCGACCGGCTGTCGCGGCGCGCGCTGTGGTGCGTCGATCCGATCGACGGCACGCGCGATTTCATCCGCGGCCGCCCCGGCTGGGCGGTCTCGGTCGCGCTCGTCATCGACGGCGCCCCACAGGTCGGGGTCCTTTATGCCCCGGCACTCGACGAACTGTGGGTCGCGCGCAAGGGGCAGGGCGCGACGCTGAACGGCGAAACGCTGCGCGCCAGCCGCCGCGTCGCCTTCGACGGCGCGCGCGTCCCCGCCGACAGCCTGCCGAAGGTCGACCGCGATCTGGTGATGGTGACCAAGCCGAACAGCATCGCGCTGCGCATGGCGCTGGTCGCCGACGACCGCGCCGACCTGGTCGCGACGCTGCGCTGGGGGTTCGAATGGGACGTCGCCGCGGCGGCGCTGATCGCGGCGGAGGCGGGCGCGACCGTGACCGACGCCTTCGGCCAGCCGCTCGCCTTCAACACGCCGAGCGCGCAGGCCTTCGGCGTCATCGCCTGTGCCCCGGGCATCCACGCGGCCGTCGTCGACCGGCTGCACGACCGGGCGGTGGCGGCAACGTCCTAGACGGCAGAGAGGTACGGATCGGCGAGCCGCCGGACCGGCGCTTTGCTTGACAATCGGGGCGACTCGCCCTAGTTGCGGCCTATTCCAACATACCGACCGGACGGCGAAACGCGGGACGCGGCTTCGTGGTCCGCTTTTTGCGTTGGAAATCAGACGCTTTGAGATAGGGCTCGTTTGCCAGCGTGCCCTGTGGAGCAGGAGAAAGATTACATGGCACGTATCGCGGGCGTCAACCTGCCCACCAACAAGCGCGTGATCATCGCGCTCACCTATATCCACGGCATCGGCCGCAAGACCGCCGTCGGCATCGCCGACAAGCTGGGGATCGACCACAGCCGCCGCATCCAGGACCTCAGCGACGCCGAGGTGCTGCAGATCCGCGAAGCGATCGACGCCGACCTGACGGTCGAGGGCGACCTGCGCCGCGAGACGGCGATGAACATCAAGCGACTGATGGACCTCGCCTGCTACCGTGGTCTGCGCCACCGCAAGGGCCTGCCGGTCCGCGGCCAGCGCACGCACACCAATGCGCGCACCCGCAAGGGCAAGGCGAAGCCGATCGCCGGCAAGAAGAAGTAAGGTCGCGGCGCGTCCACCGGGCGCGCTTCCCTGCTTCGCGGCCGCGACCGGGACCACCCGTCCCTCGCCGGCCAGCTTCAGGATCTAGGACAGGATTTCATCATGGCTCGTGAACCGCAGCGCCTTCGTCGGCGCGAACGCAAGAATATCTCTTCGGGGGTCGCCCACGTCAACGCGACCTTCAACAACACGATGATCACCATCACCGACGCGCAGGGCAACGCCATTGCCTGGTCGAGCGCCGGCATGATGGGTTTCAAGGGCAGCCGCAAGTCGACCCCCTACGCCGCGCAGGTCTGCGCCGAGGATGCCGGCAAGAAGGCCGCCGAACACGGCGTGCGCACGCTGGAAGTCGAAGTGAAGGGCCCCGGCGCCGGTCGCGAATCGGCGCTGCGCGCGTTGCAGGCGGTCGGTTTCCACATCACGTCGATCCGCGACGTGACGCCGATCCCGCACAACGGCGTGCGCCCGGCCAAGCGCCGCCGCGTCTGACGCTTCCGGATCGGCGGCACCCCCGCCGCCGCGCCGTCACACCATTCACGCGAGGGCAGGCCGCGACCCCGACCCGTCCCGCAAAAGCAAAGGGAAGTCCATGACTGTCAATATCCGGAACTGGCAGGAATTGAAGAAGCCCAGCAACCTGGAAATCAAGGCCGGCAGCGACGGCAAGAGCAAGGCGACCTTCGTCGCCGAGCCGCTCGAGCGCGGCTTCGGCCTGACGCTGGGCAACGCGCTGCGCCGCGTGCTGCTGTCGTCGCTCCAGGGCGCGGCGATCACGTCGATCAAGATCGAGAACGTCCTGCACGAATTCTCGAGCCTTGCCGGCGTGCGCGAGGACGTCACCGACATCGTCCTCAACGTGAAGCAGATCGCGCTCAGGATGGAAGGCGAAGGCCCGAAGCGGCTGCAGCTTTCGGCGACCGGCCCCGCCGTCGTCAAGGCGGGCGACATCATGGTGTCTGGCGACATCAAGGTGATGAACCCCGACCATGTCGTCTGCCATCTCGACGACGGTGCGACGCTGAACATGGAACTCGTCGCCGACACCGGCAAGGGCTATGTCCCCGCGACCGCCAACCGTCCGGCCGACGCGCCGATCGGCCTGATCCCGGTCGACTCGCTCTACTCGCCGGTGCGCCAGGTCGCCTACAAGGTCGAGAACGCCCGCATCGGGCAGGAACTCGACTATGACAAGCTCAACCTGACCGTCGAGACCGACGGCACGGTGACGCCCGAGGATGCGGTCGCCTATGCGGCGCGCATCCTGCAGGATCAGCTCCAGGTCTTCGTCCACTTCGAAGAGGCGATGAACGACAGCGGCCTGATCGGCATGGCGGCGCCGTCGCAGGCGAGCGAGGAGTCGGACGTCAACCAGCTCAACCGCTTCCTGCTCAAGAAGGTCGACGAACTCGAACTGTCGGTCCGCAGCGCCAACTGCCTCAAGAACGACAACATCATCTACATCGGCGACCTGGTCCAGAAGACCGAGGCCGAGATGCTCCGCACGCCGAACTTCGGCCGCAAGTCG